>CANGCI010000001.1 GCA_947451995.1 Comamonadaceae bacterium
GCGAAGCACTGGAGGCGCAGTCGATGATTGTTCCTCGTCCACAGCCGCTGGCTTCTATGAATAAAATTTATGCCGACAACACTGCACGTTATCGCGGCATTGCCAAGGCCATGAACTTGCAGCCTGAATAATAAGCAAGGGTTTTGTCAGAAGCACTGCTTCACATGCCGGGTCAAAAAACCGGCACCCAATTTGAGCAAGTGTCATCAGATTGGGTCAGGGGGACATCGCCTCCCACGCCAAAGCAAAAACCTGTTTTGTTATCGAATGCAGATAGATGACGGTATTGAGTTTTTGACTTGTCATAGCCAAAGTTCCAACTGCTACATGAACAGCACAAATTTAGATTTTTCGCTTGTATTTTTTCCCCAATTGAAAAGATGTGCAGCCCCTTCAATCGTTTCGCAAAGTGCACTATTGCTTTCATTGAGATTTTTTCTGTTGTAAAGATTTTGAAGATAGAGCCGTAACTTTGAAGCCTCATAGATTTCTTGTCTGTTAGCTGGCACACGAAGCTAAAAGAAATTCGTGTGTAGTATCAAAGTACATGAAGCTCGACCTTGATATTCACTCTTTTGTACCGGCCATTTAATGCTGAGTAGAGTTCTCTCAATTTGGCAAGTCCACCAGTAACACTCTCTGACGGCTCTCGAAGTCAAGCGGCCTGAGTTGATCGAGTTGTTGTTAACGACGCTCTGAAATGAAAAAAGCACTGTAAAAATCAGTGCTTTTTAATTGATGACTCAAACTAGATTAAGTCTCAATGAGTTAGTGCGATTCGTTGCATTTTTCCAAAAAATTAGAATCGTTAGTCAATTTTAGCCCCAGAACTTTTCACAACCTTTGCCCATTTCTGAACGTCAGATTCCAACATCCGTGTAAATACTTCGGGGGTGGTGATTAAGGTGTCTGCACCTTGATCTTTAAAAAAAGCTTGTGCTTCGTTTGTTTTTAAAATGGCACTGACATCTGAATTGATTTTTTCAACGACGGCTCTTGGTGTTCCTGCGGGTGCCAAAATGCCCCACCATGGACTTACATCGAAATTTGGAAATCCCAATTCAGCAATGCTAGGTACATCTGGCAAACTGCTGTTTCTTTTTGAACTAGACACTGCAATGGCTTTAAGTTTGCCGCCACGAATGAGTTGAATCACGGAGGGCACCGCACCAAAAGCGTTGTCAACATTGCCGCTGATCACGTCTGTCATGGCTGCTGAAATTGCCTTGTAAGGCACATGAACCATATCAATTCCTGCTTCTACTTTGAGTGATTCAGAAAGTAAATGATTGATGGAGCCATTTCCAGAAGTGGCATAACTCAATTTGGATGTTTTGCTTCTTCCTTGAGAAATCAATTGTTGAAAATTTTGAATGGAAGAGTTGACGCCAACGACCAAGAAAAAGGGCGTAGTTGCTACCGTTGCAACGGTTTGGAAATCCTTAACGGAATCAAATGGAATCTTTGCATAAAGGCTGGGATTGACTGCTTGTGATCCTGCGTAGGTTAACAACAAGGTATAGCCATCTGGCGCAGATTTGGCGACTAAATCTGTACCAATCACGCCTGCTGCACCCACTTTATTTTCTGTCACAACAGGCTGATTCCAGAGCAGGCTCAACTTTTGTGCAATGTATCTTGCGAAAACATCGGTGGCACCGCCTGCTGCTTGGGGAATGATGAGCTTGACTGGCTTATTTGGATAGTTTTGTGCGTGGCTGGAAAAGCCCAGCGTCAACAAAATCAGGGGGAGAAACACACCAATAATTTTTTTCATTTGAATTCCTTGTTTACAGCTGATTCCAAGTGCTTTGAATATCCTGTATGCCTAGTTTTTCATAATTTTTATCGCAACCATGGAGGTGCCATGGATGCTCCCCTTTAAGGATCAGTTGACGTACTGCATCTTCTTTGTTTTTTCTTTGTAGCGCACGCTCGACAACTGATTCAGCTAGTTGCCTTGGAATCACAATCACGCCATCACCGTCAGCAACAACCAAGTCGCCAGGTTCAACATGTACACCATCGCATACGATCGGTGCGTTAACACTGCCGTGTCCATTCTTTTGAGGTGAACTTGGCCCGATTTTGGTTGACCAAACTGCCGATTGCAATTCAATTAAGTCATCTGTATCTCGGATGAACCCATCCACAACGACACCTGCAAGCCCTTTTTGCTTCGCATAAAAGGCAGCCATATCGCCCCATTGCGCACCAGATTCGGCGCATTGCACCATGAGGACATCACCCTTTTGCGCCATATAAAGTGACTTGTGCATCATCAGGTTATCCCCTGGGGGGCAATGCGCTGTAACTGCAGGACCCGCAATTCGAACGCCTGAAAGAAGGGGGCGCATGAGGTGGCTCATGGTCTGTGCTTTTGCCAAGGTGCCCCCCATAGCCTCATGCAAATCGGAAACGCTGGTTTGCATCGCTCTTTCACAAATATCAGCAGAGACACGGGTTACTTGGGTGTATACGGTTGAAGTTGTCATCGGGTCAATCCAATATTTAAAGTCGTTGTATTTGCAATAGTTGTTGGCGCTTATCTTAAGAGGTAAATTAATTTCATGGTTTCAAACCCATGGATCCAGCAATGGTGTTTCTTTGCATTTGCGAACTGCCGGCACCTACAGTGGTACTGCGAGAATCTCGAAAATGTCTTTGTATTTCATATTCCATGCTGTAACCGTATGCGCCAAATATTTGCATTCCTTGGTTGGATACTTTTGCATATGTTTCTGAGCCAAATAATTTGGCCATCGAGACTTCACGCATTGCGTCTGCACCGCTGATGATGATCGAGGCTGCTCTTTCTACGAGCAATCGAGAAGCGTCTACCTCTGTTTGCATGTCCGCCAACATATGCGCAATGACTTGAAAGTCGCCGATATTTTTGCCAAATTGAGAACGTTCTTTGGCGTAATTCAATGAGATGTCCACTACTTTTTGAGCTGAGCCTACGTACCCGGCCGAAGTGAGGACGCGTTCTGTCTGAAGGCATGCAAGCAGGCCTCGCCAGCCTTTATTCAATTCTCCGACTAAGTTTGAAGTGGGGATAAATACGTCTGTGAAGAAAACCTCATAAGTACCAGTTCCTCTACGGCCTAGCATGTCAAGTTTTCGGCACTCTACGCCGGGCGAATCATTTGGCACTAAAAACATGGACATTCCTGAACGAGCAGGGGCATCAAGGTCGGATCGTGCCAACACCTGCAAGACATTGCCATTCGCACCTGCAGCCGTATTCCAAAGTTTCTGGCCATTCAATAACCAACCACCATCAACAGCTTTTGCGTAAGATTGAATCGCACTGACATCTGATCCTGCTGCGGGCTCACTGATGCTGGTTGACAGTTTAATTTTTCCATCCATGAGCGCTGGAAGAAATGTTTGCTTTTGCGCTTCTGATCCTATTTTTAACAACGTCAGCGCTGTGTACAAAGGTACGCTGTATGCAGAATAGATGTCGTAACTCCAGTGTGCTAACTCTTGGGAAATTAAGAGCAGATCTTTGAGATCACCGCCTAAGCCGCCGTATTCTTCTGGAAAGCCAATCCTGAACAATCCAAGTTCAACCCATGCCTTGTAGATTTCATCTGGGTAAATACCTTCTCGGTCGATTCTTTGCAAATAGTCTTCAGTAGCCAGTTTTGACATGACGCGATGCAAACTGTCTAAATACATGTTTTGATCGTCTGTGATCTCTCCTAGTAAATTAGATGAGCGTTGGTAAGAGATCATTAATTGACTCCTTTTTGATGCTTTGCCCAAAATGGATTTCGCAACGTTTGTTTGTCGATTTTTTGAACATGTTGCAAGCGTGGCATGCTTTCAAGAAAGTCAATTGAGCGTGGTTTTTTATAGCTTGCAATTTGGGACTTGCAATAGTCAATCAAATCTTCTTGTGAAAGTTTGGGTGCGCCTGGCTTAAGAACAACAAAAGCATGCACAGACTCTCCCCATTTGTTATCTGGAATGCCAATGACGGCTGACTCTAGAACTGCAGGGTGTGAATCTAATGTCCGTTCAATTTCACCGCTGTAAATGTTCTCGCCACCTGAAACAATCATGTCTTTCACACGGTCCATGATGAAAAGATAATGTGCTTCGTTGAAACGCCCTACATCGCCTGTTCGCAGCCAACCATCTTCAAGCGCTTCTTGTGTCCTTTGAGGGTCATTCCAATATCCGGACATCATTGCGTTTGAGCGTAGCCAAATTTCACCATCCTCTCCCGTAGCGCACACTGAACGATCTTGTCTTCTAATTTGAATCTCACACCCTAAGTGGGGGTGACCGGCAGAACGCATCAGGGCAGTGTTCACGCCACGAGATGCGTCAGCATGTGCGTATTTGTGCAGAACTGTTCCGATAGCGCCAGCTTCAGTAAGTCCGTAAAACTGTATGAGGCGCGGTCCAAAATATCGCATGGCTCGCGTCAAAGTTTCTGCTGGGATGGGCGATGACGCGTATTTGATCGTTTCTAAGGCGTCTAAGGAAACATCCTTTTGATCTAAAACATCGAGTATGGATCGCAGCATGGTAGGCGCCAAATGTATGTCTGTGACTTTTCCACTTGCCAAGGTTTCTACAACCAATTCAGCGTCGAATTTAGATTGCAAAATCAGTTGTCCGCCACTGACTACGTATGCCATGCGTTGCGCTAACGCACCCACATGAAATAAAGGCATGATGACCAATTGGGTACTGTCGGGTCTAACGCCTGCAGGCATTGCTAGAAGTCGGCCTGACTCTACAAGACCGCTTTGGCTTAGCATCACGCCTTTAGGGCGCCCAGTTGAGCCACTGGTGTAAATGATGTGTGCAATTGAATCGGCTGGAGGTGGCGTTGGAGGTAAGTTGCACAACGCGTTATCTACAATCGAAGCCAAATTTGGCAGGTTGTGATCTTCGCCATCCAAAAGCCACAAAGACCTTTCTTTTGGCATTTGAGGATGCACTTCGTGAAGTACCGCTTTGAAAAATGATTCACCAATCAAAATTGAAGGTGTGCAATCAATCAAAATATTCTTTATTTCATTGGTCGCCAACCGGTGATTCAATGGGACTGCTGTAAATCCAAAAATCTCACATGCGCACATGATTTCCATCATTGCGTTCGAATTGCGTGAAATGATGGCAACGCGAGACCCTAGCTCACACCCCAAATTTGAAAGTGCATTGCCTACTTTGACTGCACGGTTCAACAACTCACGATGGGTCAATTTTGAAGTTTCGTCTTCAACAGCTATTCGTTCAGGGTAGATGCTGGCATTTCGCACCAGCAGGTCGTAAATGCTGAGGTTGATCATTGAGTAAACCTTTGTTGTTCTAAATTAGATTTTTTTTCGAACTGCGCGACCATTTCATGCGCGGCTTGTTGAGCAAGCGCAATGCATTCATGAGGTGCGCAAACCTGCGAAACCAATCCCCATTTCTGAGCTTGTTCTGAATTGAATCGCCTACCTGTCAGACTCGCATAGCTAGCACCTCGTCGCGTCATCGCGATACCGACTGACTTGGCAATCGGCCCTCCGGGTACAAAGCCAAAATTGATTTCTGGCAAGCCAAATATTGCGTTGTCGCTAGCAATAACCCAAGTGGCACACTCCAACATAGGAAATGCACCTCCTAAGCAGTAGCCTTCTACTGCGCAAATAATGGGTTGATTCAAAAGGCGCAGTTGCCGGCTTCGCCAATGGTTCGTTGCTTGTCTGGCTTTGGCCAGCTCAACTGGTGTGCGATCTGAATGGTCAAAGAAATCTTTCATGTCCATTCCAGTTGAAAAATTTCCACCCAAACCTCTCAAGAGAAGAACCTTGATTCGTTCATCATGTTGAATTAAATTGAGCAGGGACTCAATTTCGAGTGTCATTTCAACGCCTATGGCATTCTTTTTATCTGGACGATTCAGAGCAATCGTCAATACGCCAGCCGTCAACTCAATCGACAGTTGACAGAATCTCTTAGATTCAAAGGTGCTAAGCATGCAAAGTTGCCTCTGGCATTAGCTGCCTAAGCCTGGTTTGAACTTTCCGTCAAGAAAGTTGGCAACCGATGATGCTCTGGACGTCGCGCCTTTTTGAAGTGATTTCAGCTCCGTAAATTTTGCTGTGTTGTAGCTTAAGGCTGCATCCCATTCCATGCTTTTCACATGCTCTAGACTTTCTTTTGTGAATTGGAGCGCAATTGGATCTTTAGAAACAAGTTCACGTGCAAGGCTCAGTGTCTCCGCCTCCAATTGATCTGCGGGCCATGATTTCGTAATGAATCCGCTTGCTTCCGCTTGAGGCCCGCTAAACGAACGTCCACTGAGAGAGTAGTAACTCGCTGCGCGTGGGTGCATCGCCAATGCCAGAGACTTTGCAACTGGACCTGCTGGAAAATGTCCAAAATTGATCTCTGAAAGAGCAAAATTGGTTGTGTCTGCACAGAATGCTATATCGCATGCCTCTACGATTGCAAAACCTCCCCCATAACAAAAACCATGAATCATTGCGATGGTTGGTTGCGGTAGTTTGCGTAGAAGCCTAACTCGCCAGTGATTTGCAGCTTCTTTTGCTGCAATTAGGCTTGCTTCATCGTGCTCCGACAAGTCAAAGAAATCCTTGATGTCCATTCCTGCACAAAAACCTTCTCCCGCCCCTTTAAGGATCACCACGCGGACTGCTTTGCTGGCTGCAACAGCCACTAACAAATTTTGCATTTCAAAGGTAAACTCCACATTCATGGCGTTCCTTTTCTGAGGGCGATTCATGGTGATCGTTAAGATACCTTCATCACTGAGTTCGACCAGGATGTGCTTTGACGATTTAATTTCATTGGTGGACATGACTAATGTTTCTCTAACGTGGTTGATGTCCTAAATTGTCTGTACTTATGAGCGCAGTGCCCATACTTGTTTTTGAATGATCGGCATTGACTAAAATGGATGTTCCACGTGTAGATGCATGGTCTTTGCACTGCCTCACTGTTCTGATCAAAGAACGCAATGTGACCAGAGCAGGCGCAGTTCTGGACTTGTCTCAACCAGCGACCAGCGCTGTGTTGTCGAAACTCCGGGTCTTGTTTGGCGATCCCCTGTTGGTGAAGTCATCTGCGGGAATGATTCCAACACCGCGCGCTCTTGAGTTGGCCATGCAGGCTGATCAAGTTTTGGACGGTATGCGTCGAATGACGCAGCCTACCGAGCAGGGATTTAACCCATCAAGCTTTCAAGGCAGCATTTCCATTGCTGCAACCGATATCGTTCGTTTGTTGATACTGCCGGAATTGTTAAGCGTATTGGAAGTCGAGGCGCCAGGCCTTTCAATCAAGATTAGCAATGCTGATCGAACTCGCATTCACGAGAGACTTGAAAGGGCAGAAATTGACCTTGGATTAGGTCCGCAAGAAGTTTCTTCGGGCAGATTGCATTTTCGTGATTTGTGGACCGATACGGCTTCTTGTTTGGTTCGAAGGGGAGTGATTGATACCAATCAATCATTGACGCTGTCAACGTTGATGGAACTTTCTCACATCAAACTGGTTCCCAGTCAACCTAGTCACTTCGATGATCAATTGGACAAGGTCCTGTCTCTTGAAGGTCTTAATCGCAAAGTGAAAGTACTAGAGCCTAGTTTTCTGATGGTTCCGAGCTTGCTTTCAACCAGTGACCTTGTTGCAACCGTCCCTAAACGTTTTGCAGATCGCGTTTGCTCCGATACTAATTTTCAACAATATGTTCCACCTGTATCACTGGGTCAAATGTGTATCGGAATTTATTGGCATGAACGTACACACAAAGAGCCATTATTCAGGTGGCTCAGAGCGCGAATTTGTGCATTGGCTGGCGTCTCTATTTAATTCTGTTTTTGATTGATTCAATTCGCGCTTTCCAGTCTCTAACGTCTTTTGCTAAAAATGCTTGGAAATTTGCGGGCTCCACCGTTGCTGGTTCTAGTCCGTTTGCCATGATTGCATTTGCCTGATAGCTTGGCGACTTTGCAATACTCCAAATTGCTTCTGCCAACATGTTCTTAATCGGCTCTGGCGTGTTGCCGTGCATGATGATTCCAAACCAACCTCGTGCCTCATAATTTGGCAGCCCTCCCTCTGCAAATGTCGGGACCATCGGCAAGCTATGAAGTCGCTGGGTGCCTGAATATGCCAAGCCTTTAAGTTTGCCGTTGCGAATATGGGGGCCTGGTGCAGCTGGCGCTGAAATCATCACTTGCACACGTCCAGCTAACAGGTCGATCACAGCAGGTGCTACGCCCTGATATGGAATATGAACAATGTCCAACTTTTCTGCCAAGTTCAGGATTTCCATCATCATTTGCGGTTGGCTGCCCACGCCAACAGACGCGTAACTTAGTTTGCCTGGGTTTTGTTTGGCATAAGCTAAAAATTCCGGAAGCGTTTGAACTGGAAGTGTGGGACTCATGCTCAAGACGGACCCATATTGAGTCAGCATTGAAATTGCGGCGAAGTCAGTCTCGGATTTGTAGGGCGGCGTATTGCCCATGATCGGTGCAATTGCAGGCGCCAAAGAAAGCCCAGCTTCATTGGCAAGCATCATGGTGTAACCATCTGCTGGAGAATTAAGCAAATGTTGAGCGCCAATCACAGTATTGGCACCGGGTCTATTCTCAATGACGACAACCTGCTTGAAGCGATCGCCCAATTGCTGGGCCAATGGTCTTGCTAAAGCATCGGCGGGTCCACCAGGTGGGAAAGGTACGATGATTTTGATTGGTTTCTCAGGGAACTTTGATGCTGAAGCCTGTGCTTGAGCGCTGTTGCTCCATAAATAGGCACTGGATGCACCTGCTGAAATCCACTTTAAGAGTGATCTTCTTTTCATCGAATTGTCTCCTGCTTGTTTGTGCACTTAATCCAAAAGCCAACGAATTCTCTTCCTCGCTTAGCTTCTTGCATATCGCATTCTTCGAATTTCAGTTATACGGAAGTCTGGATGATTGAATTTCTGTATAAACCTTAAGGTGCTGGTGTTTTCCCTATGCAAAATTTCTAAACAAAACATTCAATGCCAATCACAAGGCGGTCATGGTCAATCCTTTTGGGCACGACGCTAGGTGCATGTTCACCTTAGAAACGGCGTTGCCGATTTTGTTCAAATAGCTTGCTATGCTTTGCCATTACTTGAAAAAATGGAAGTGCAGTAGATGAACATCAATGCTGATTTCAGCCAAAGGGTTGTGATCCATCACCACGACTTGCCTTGGATCGCCAGCCCCGAGTCTGGCGTGGAGAGACGCATGCTGGAACGTCAAGGCGACGAAGTGGCCAAAGCGACGTCCATCGTTCGGTATCAGCCAGGGTCCAAGTTTCACATGCACACCCATGACCTGGGAGAGGAAATACTGGTGCTGGAAGGCGTCTTCAGTGATGAGACGGGCCATTACCCTGCAGGTTCTTACATCATGAATCCACCAGGTTCTGCGCACGCCCCCTTCAGCGAGACGGGCTGCACGCTCTTTGTCAAGTTGCGACACCTCGGACCCGATCAAGTGGAAAGAGAAGTCTTGGACACCTCAAAAGCAGATTGGTTCCAAGGCATGGTGCCAGGGCTCACCGTCATGCCGCTCATGCGACAGGGCAGTGGGTCCACTTTGGTTCGATGGGCGCCTGAAACGTATTTCAATCCTCACAGGCACTTCGGTGGAGAAGAAATCTTTGTTGTCGATGGCGTGTTTGAAGATGAGCACGGCCGCTATCCTGCAGGCTCATGGATCCGAAGCCCACACATGAGCATGCACAAACCTTTCAGCAAAGAAGGTTGTACTATTTTTGTTAAAACTGGGCATCTGCTGAGCTAAATGTCTCACTTATTCAACCACTCAATCAAGGAAATATATGTTCAGTCACGTGATGGTCGGTGCCAATGACCTCGAGGCATCCAAAAAGTTTTACGACGCAGTGCTTGGCACTTTGGGCATCGGCCCTGGTGTGATCAATAACAACACGCGTTATTTCTACCGCACCCCCAAGGGTTCTTTCTCCATCACCAAACCTCTGGACGGCCAGCCCGCTACGCCAGCCAATGGTGGCACGATTGGCTTTCTGGCCGAAACGCTGGAGCAAGTCCACGCATTTCATGCAGCTGGCATTGCCAACGGTGGAACGCCCTGTGAAGATCCACCAGGACCCCGAGAAGGTTCCTTTGGCACTTTGAATTTGGCCTACCTTCGGGATCCCATTGGCAACAAGATTTGCGTTTTGCATCGTCCTGCTAAGTAATCTTAGGGATTCCGTGAATGAGAGTTTGCCCAGAAATGGTTAACGTATGGCACGAAACCATTGAAGGAAACTCTCATGAAGTCTGCCTACCAAGCGGCCATCACTGCATTGGTGTTGTCGCTTAGCTTTCAAATGCCGTTCAGTGCGTCTGCCCAAAGCTGGGGCCCCCGCACCCTACCTCAACTTAAAGCTGAAGCTCAGCGCAGGGCAGATGGCGCTTTGCCACCTGTTGACCATGTGAAGCCAGCGGACATGAGGGAGGCTTTAGCCCAAGTCAATTCGCTAGAACCCGACGAGTGGGCCAAAGCCTTTATTGCCATTGGCGACAGGTACATGGCGCAGGCTGATCTAGCGATCAAAACAAATGCCGACGCAGCCGCGCAATCGTATAAGCATGCTTGGGAGGTGTACAACGCTGCCCGTTGGCCTACCGAGAATTCGCCTCAAAAGAAATTGGCATACGAAAAAGCTTTGCTGGCGTTTACGCAATACGGCAAGTTAATTTCACCGCCAGTGGAAGTGGTTCGTTTTCCATTTGAAGGAAAACAAGCGGTGGCTTATTTGCGGTTGCCTAAAGATGTGCGGCCAGCCCCACTGATTTTTGCAATCAGTGGTCTAGACACCCGCAAAGAAGACATGGTGGTCACCAATGATTTATTTCTCAAAAATGGCGTTGGCATCTTTGCAATCGACCAGCCTGGCACCGGTCAATCGCCTCTCAAAATTGATGTGGGCTCCGAAAGAATCTTCAGCGCTGCCTTAGATTTTCTGCAAACGCGGACAGATGTGGATGCCAAACGCATTGTGGTGCGAGGCCAAAGTTGGGCAGGCTACTGGGCTGCCATCATGGGCTACACCGAGAAGGATCGCATTCGCGGTACGGTGGTACATGGGGTGGGCATCCATGGTTATTTTTCGCCAGAATGGCAAGGCAAAGGTTTGAGCACCGAAGAGTATTTGTTTGATTTGCTTCCAGCCAGATCAGCTGTGTACGGCGTGAGCACGCGCGAGGATTTTTTAGCCTATGGACCGAGAATGTCTTTGCTGACACAAGGTTTCTTGGACAAGCCCTCAGCGCCGATGCTGCTGATCAATGGCTTGAAGGATACGCAGCAGCCTATCGACGATTTGTTTTTGTTGATGAGCCGTGGCGACCCTAAGGACGTGTGGATGAATCCTGCTGGTGGCCATATGGGCAGATCGCCTAAATGGTCAGCACCCGAAATCACACAGAAGGTGGTGTTCCCGTGGGTTCATAGAAAGTTGCAACCCTGAAAGTCCAATAGCCCAGATGTTCAAGTTGTTTTCTTCTGCGCTGATGCCTCAGGCAAGCGAGAAGGGTGGCATGATTAAGTTTGTCGTCCGCCATCCCGTGGCCGATCTTGGTCAAACTGATTAAAGACATTCAAGATGCATTCAATTCAATCTTCTTTCATCGCACTGGCTCTGAGTGCCGTCGCTGCTTCTTCTGCACTTGCGCAAAGCGACGTTGCGCAAGTGGCAGCAAAAGAATCAGGCGCCAAAGTCACTGCTTCGGGCTTGGTGTTCCGCTCGTTGCAAGACGGACAGGGCGCAAGTCCTTCCGCCACCGATAAGGTGAAAGTGCATTACCGCGGTACGTTTCCCGATGGCAAAGAATTTGACAGCTCGTACAAGCGCAATCAGCCCATCGACTTTCCATTGAACGCCGTCATTCCTTGCTGGACCGAAGGTGTTCAACTGATGAAGGTGGGCGGCAAAGCCAAGTTGACCTGCCCGCCGGGCATTGCCTATGGCGCCAGGGGTGCTGGTGGCGTCATTCCGCCCAATGCAACGCTGCAATTTGAAGTTGAACTGATTGCCATTGCGGGTCGATAAATCACGCCATCTTTTTGAAAACTGCCCAAAGCTGACTCTGCTCATGTTTGATTTACCAACCCCCGAACTCAAATTCTTTGCCGATCTGTCGGTTCAAGTGGACAAGCCGCAAGAGGTGGGTGCCACAGTGCATGGGCAGCGCCGTGTCATCCCCATCTTGGGCGGCGAAGCTCATGGGAATGGCTGGACGGCCCGCGTGCTTCGCGGTGGCGCAGATTTTCAAATGATTGTGAATCAGAGTTTGGCAGAACTAGACGCCAGGTACGTTCTGGAAACGGATGCCGGCGATTTGATTTTTGTTCAAAATCGCGCAGTGCGAACGGCACCACCCGAAGTCATGGCGCGTTTAATTCGCGGCGAGAAAGTAGACCCGCAACTTGTTTACTTCCGCTGCACACCCCAATTTGAAACAGCGTCAAAATCGCTGTCTTGGATCAGCGAAAAATTGTTCATTGGCACTGGTGCAAGGCATCCCGACAAAGTTGTCATGCGCTTTTTTGAAGTTCAATGAAATGAAGCACTGTATTTAATACGAAATCAATGACTCATTTCCTTCAGTAGTTCTAAATCGGGTGTAACACCAATCCCAGGGGTCTCATCTAATTGAATCGACCCGTTCTCTACTTTTGAGAAAGGTGGAGCGAGTAAAGACCGTAGCGCGTTGTCATTCGCATCCACTTCCAACATGCCATCGCCACCAGCAGCAGCCAAAACATGAGCTGATGCCATCAGGCCAATGCCTGCCCCAAGGTAATGGGGGCAAAAGCGAGTACCACTTTCGCGAATTTTCTGAATCACTGGCCAGCAGCCCGAAATGCCGCCCCATTTGGCAAAGTCGGGCTGCAACACATCCAAAGTCTTTAGCTCAATGGCTTTTTCAAAACTGGCTTGACCCATGATGTTTTCCCCTGCAGCAAGCGGTGTGCTTGTGGCCTCATGCAGTTGAAGCCATTGACTGGCAGGACTGTCAGTGCGAAGGGGCTCCTCTAGCCATGTCAGTTTGAATTGTTCAATTTGCGGCAGCATGGTCAAGGCATGAGAAATCTGCCAAGCCTGATTCACGTCGGCCATCAAGGACGCTTTAGGACCTAGCCAACTGCGCAAACTGTCGATATTTTCAACGTCTTGTTTGTCGTTAAAGCCAATTTTGAGTTTGAAGGCTCGGTACCCTTCGGCGTGCTTGCGTTTGACGACCTCTAATGGGTCATCTGGATTGATGCCACTTGCATACACAGGCACATGCGCTTGTGTGCCGCCTAGCAAGCGGAACAAGGGTAGGTTAGCTCTTCGTGCACAAAGATCCCATAGGGCAAGGTCAACACCAGAGATGACTTGGGCCAACGGACCTAGCTCTCCAGTTTGGAGTGCCAAAATTTCTGTTTTCTGAGTGGCAACAAAATAAGCTTGTGCGGGATCTTCAAAATCTTTGTTAAGCAATACGGGTGCAATGACAGTTTCAAGCAACTTGGCACGATGCTCCGCACCACAGGCCGGAAAGTTGCACCAAATTTCACCCCAGCCCACGTGGCCATCTGCGCTTTCGGCTCTGACAAATACGGCGGGCCTATCGTGCATGATGCCAAATGAGGTCCTCACTGGGACAGGACTAGGACATCGAAAGACATAAGCCTGTAGGCTGCTGAGGCGCAAATTCAATGACGTTGAGGCCGTCGACGAAGTGGGTAAAGGCAAGAGTTTCATGGTCAATAGTCTAAAGGTATGGCATATAATACCTTTAATGAAAACTTCAGCCACCACCACAGGTTTTGACTACATCATCGTGGGTGCAGGGTCAGCCGGTTGTGTCTTGGCCAATCGTCTAAGCGCCAATCCAAACTGTCGTGTCTTGTTGCTTGAAGCTGGCGGCCCCTCTCAAGGCTTTTGGTTGCGTTTGCCAGTTGGCTACTTTAGAACCATCAATGACAAACGCTTCTCTTGGCAGTTTCCAGTGGTGTCACAGCAAGAGACAGCTTTTCGATCCATGACATGGCCCCGCGGCAAAGTTTTGGGGGGTTCAAGTGCCATCAATGGACTTCTTTATATCCGTGGCCAGCGAGCAGACTATGACGAATGGGCCTCAATGGGGGCCAAGGGATGGTCCTACAAGGAAGTACTGCCATTTTTCAAAACCTCAGAGTGCTACGAGGGTGGTGCAAGTGAATTTCATGGATCACAAGGGGAGTTAGGAGTTTCAGATTTACGCAATGATCATCCTTACTGTGAGGCGTGGCTGGAGGCTGCCCAGCAGGCCGGTCATCCCTTCACCGATGATTTCAATGGCGAGAATTCTGATGGCATGGGCCGGTATCAATTGACACTCAAAGGACACTGGCGCTGTGATGCAGCCACTGCATTCTTAAAGCCAATCAAAGCCAGAACCAATTTAACCGTTTTAACCCACGCGCAGGTCACTAGAGTCCTTTTGGACAAAGGTCGCGCAGTAGGTGTTGAGTGGCTTCGCAATGGACAATTGGAAACCGCTAAAGCTGACGCCGAGGTGGTGTTGTCAGCGGGTGCGCTTCAATCGCCGCAGTTGCTACAACTGTCTGGTGTAGGACGGACGGATGTGCTGCAGCGCTTTGGTATTCCGGTTGTGGTCAAAGCGGAAGAGGTTGGCGAGAATTTACAAGACCACTATCAGGCACGCGTGATTGTGAAGTTGCGAAACAAAATTTCACTCAATGACGATGTGCGCAACCCTCTTCGCCTGGCGCAGATGGGCGCTCAGTGGTTGTTTCAAAAGCGGGGCCCATTGACCGTCGGGGCCGGTCAGGTTGGTGGACTTGCTTGCACCGAATTTGCTGAAAATGGCAGAGCAGATGTTTTGTTCAACGTCATGCCTTTGTCTGTGGACAAACCTGGTGATGCGTTACACCGATTCTCTGGTTTCTCTGCTTCAGCTACGCAATGTCGCCCCATGTCGCGGGGCACAGTCCAGATCAATTCTGCCGACCCACTTGCTGCGCCCAAAATTGTGGCCAACTATTTGCAGCATCCGCAAGATGCCAAAGTTTTGGTGGCAGGTTTAAAGCAACTACGTGAAATCTTTGCTCAGCCTGCCTTCAAAGATTTGGTGACAGGCGAAGAGCACTTCCCAGGGAACCACGTCAGCTCTGATCATGCGCTTGAGCAGTTTGCCCGCGAAAAGGGCGGTACTGTTTATCATCCTGTCGGTACATGCCGAATGGGGGAAGACGCCAATGCTGTTGTCGATTCTCGTCTTCGTGTTCGAGGTGTAGAGGGTCTGCGTGTCATGGATGCTTCCGTTATGCCTCGCATGGTGTCTACCAACACCAATGCAGCAGCCATCATGATTGGTGAAAAGGGTGCGGCAATGCTTTTGGAAGACGCTGGTTAAACGCCCGTTTTTAACGCTGCACGTTGTGTAGCAAAGTCTATTTTTAATTTTGAGGTGAACGAGCCATGTCTAACTATCCACACGTGCAGCTATACATCGATGGTCACTGGCGTGAGGGCGCTGAAGCGCGCAAATTGCCTGTGCTCAACCCCGCCACGGGCGAGGTGATGGGCGATCTGGCCTGTGCCGAAACAGCAGACCTAGAAGAAGTGGCCGAAGCTGCTAATCGAGGCTTTGAAGTTTGGCGAAAAATCAGTGCATTTGACCGCTACAAAATCATGCGCAAGGCGGCGCAGTTGCTTCGAGATCGAGTTGAAACCGTGGCCCAACTCATGACCTTGGAGCAAGGTAAACCCTTGGCAGAAGCACGCATGGAAGTGATGGCCGGTGCAGACACCATCGATTGGTTCGCGGAAGAAGGTCGTCGTGCTTACGGCCGAGTTATTCCTGCTCGTCAGATGGATGTGTACCAACTGGTTATTAAAGAACCTGTGGGTCCAGTTGCTGCATTTACCCCATGGAATTTTCCCATCAATCAAATTGTGCGCAAACTGGCTGCTGCACTGGCTGCTGGATGTTCCATCATTGTCAAAGCGCCAGAAGAAACACCCGCTTCACCTGCTGAGTTAATTCGCACTTTCATCGATGCAGGCGTGCCTGCGGGTGTCGTGAACTTGGTCTACGGTGACCCCGCCCACATTTCAACTTACCTCATTGCGCATCCTGCCATTCGAAAAATTTCTTTCACAGGCTCCACGCCAGTGGGCAAGCAATTGGCCGCCATGGCGGGTCAGCACATGAAGCGAATGACCATGGAGTTGGGCGGTCATGCACCTGTGATTGTTTTCAACGATGCCGATATTGCATTGGCAGCCAAGACCATGGCTGCTAGCAAGTTTCGTAATGCAGGCCAAGTCTGTGTTTCGCCAACACGTTTCTTGGTGCAAGAAGGTGCATTCAATGAGTTCGTCGAACAGTTTGTGACGCACGCTGAAAAGCTCAAAGTGGGCAATGGTATGGAAGCAGGCGTCAACATGGGGCCCTTGGCCAATCCGCGTCGCATCACTGCAATGCAAAATTTGCTGACCGATGCGGCGCAGCAAAACGCCAAACTCAAAACGGGTGGCAAGGCGCTGGGCGCGACCGGTAATTTCTGGGCGCCTACTGTGTTGACCGAATTGCCTTTGTCTGCACGCGCCATGACAGAAGAGCCTTTTGGTCCTATGGCCTTGATCAATCCTTTCAAGAGCTTTGACGATGCGGTTCAAGAAGCCAATCGATTGCCCTTCGGTTTGGCTGCCTATGCGTGGACACGCTCTGCCAGAACGGCGCAGCAAATTGCCGCTGCTGTGCAAACGGGCATGATCACCATCAACCATTTAGGTTTGGGCATGCCTGAAACACCTTTTGGTGGTGTGAAAGATTCTGGCTATGGTTCTGAGGGAGGTACCGAGGCTTTACAGGCCTACCTCAATCCGAAGTTTGTATCTCAGGCAGGTTTGTCTGACGGTTTGTCTGGCTGAACAGGCTCGACATAAGGAAACCTGGCGCGGGCCTTCACACTTGTAGGGCCTGCGGTGCCTGAACCGCGAATGAAGCGTTGGGTTTCGTCTACAAATGGTTGATACGCCCAATTGGGTGTTTTGCTTGAAGCACTGGCCACTTCGGCTAAAAACAAGCGTTCTTTTTGACTGGCCAAGATGCGCGCATGCATGGTGGCTGGATCCCAATCCTCTACCAAGCGTGCATGCAATCGCTCCTGCGTGCTAGCGTAATCAGCGTTGCCTGCCAAGTTTTGCAACTCATCGGGATCTGTTTCTAAATTAAACAGCATGGGCGCTAGGCCGTACGTGAAGATGTACTTCCATGGTCCGTCGCGCAGCATGCGTGAGGCAGCGCTCACGCCTTCAGAACTGTACTCAGAAATGACACACCGATTGTGGCCAGCATCTTCGCCATTGAGTAACGGCACAAGGCTGTTCCCATGCAGTGGGCCAACGGGTTCGGGTGCCTGATTGTTGTAGGCCAGGTCCATGAATGTGGGTAGTAAGTCAACCAAAGAAACGTGTGCCGATACACGTGCCGGTGCAAAGCGCTTGGGCATTGACACAATCATGGGTACTCGCACTGAGGATTCATAGAAGCTTTGTTTGAACCACATGCCACGCTCTCCCAGCATTTCACCGTGATCACCACAAAACACGACAACCGTGTTGTCGTCCAGTCCAGTTTCTTTCAAGACCTCTAAAATTTTGCCAATCTTTTCGTCCACATAACTCACCATACCGTAGTAAGCGTGACGCGCATTCAGTACTTGTTCGTCTGACACGCTGTAAATGTCTTGTGCATGAGCCACATAAAGCCATTGACTGTGTTCATCGAGTTCTTCAAAAGGAATTGGTGGCACGCGAGGTGCATCGATGTCTTCGCGTCTATAAAGATCCCAATATTTTTGAGGTGCTACAAAGGGTGGATGTGGATGGGTATAAGAGACTGTGAGGAAGAAGGGCTTTTCTTGCGGTGCACGTGCCAAGTCATAAAGGCATTGCGCACCCTTGTATTCCACCTCATCGTCGTAATCGATTTGCATGCTTCGCACACAGGGTCCAGCTTCCAATACGGGTCGCATGCTGACACCCGTAGGGCGATAGGCGGGACCTTTAAGCCAGTCAGGTGTCCATGCAAAGTCGGCCGGATAAATGTCGGTTGTGAGCCGCTCGTCGAAGCCGTGCAACTGATCAGGGCCAATGAAGTGCATCTTGCCGCACAGAATGGTGCGGTAGCCTGCATGCCTTAGGTAATGGGCCATGGTGGGCATGGCGGCTGGAAATTCAGAGGCATTGTCGTAGGCTGCGATAGCGTGAGGTAAGCGGCCCGACAGCATTGAAAAACGCGACGGTGCACAAATGGGAAAGTTGCAATAGGCGCTGTCGAACACCACGCCGTTTTCCGCCAATTGGCTTAAATGCGGTGTTTTGACCAAAGGGTGGCCATGAAAGGGCAAAGTCGGCACGGCCAATTGGTCGGCCATGATCAACAGAATGTTGGGTTGTGTATTTTTCATGGATGTGGTGCGTATTAATCCGGCGTGATGTTGGCAGCTTTAACAACTTGAGACCATTGCAACAAATCTTGTTTGAAGTAAGCGTCAAAACTTTCCGCCTTACCCGGTTTTGCACTGCTCATGCCAGCGTTCGCAAGGCTTTGGTTAAAGTCATCTTGCGCCAGAACCTTGTTGGTTTCTGCAACCCATTTTTCAATGACTGCAGCGGGCGTACCTTTAGGTGCAAACAAGCCCAACCATTGATCGGCTTCAAATTTTTCCACACCTGCTTCTGCCATGGTGGGTACATTGGGCAGGCCTGGCATGCGCTGTGCACTGGTGACGGCCAGCGCTCTGACTTTGCCTGCTTTAATTTGTGGCAAAGCGACAGCTGCGTTAGAGAAATGGTAGTCAATGCGACCTGCGATCTGGTCGGTCATCGCCGCTGGCGCGCCTGTGTAGGGGATGTGCAAGATGAACAAGTTTTGACGCGACTTAAACAGCTCACCTGTTAAGTGAGCTGGAGAGCCCACACCCGCAGAGGCATAGCTCAATTTGCCAGGATTGGCGCGAGCCACTTTGATGAGATCCTGAACGGAGGTGATGTTGCTGTTTTGACTGACGACCAAAACAGACGGCGCGTAGGCTACAACTGCGACGCGTTCAAGGTCTTTGACGGCATCAAAGGACATTTTGTTGCGCAGTGCAGTGCTCATGCTTAAGGCACTTGATGTGAACAGCAAGGTATACCCATCAGGTGTCGCTTTGCTGGCTTGATCGGCGCCAACATTACCACCTGCACCTAATTTATTGTCAACAACAATTGCTTGCCCCATGGGAGTTTGAAGGCGATTGCTGAGTTGCCTTGCTGCCACATCTACCAAGCCACCAGCAGGCCAAGGTACGATGACGCGAATGGGTTTGCTAGGGTATGTTTGCGAATGTGCAGACAAACTGGCGCACAAAAGCAAGCCTATCAAGCAATGAATCCATACTGGCAAGCGCTGTGTCAAACCAAGGCGTTGAGGTGTCATGTGTGCCATTTTGATGAGGTCAACCAAATGACCCGTTAAGTTAAAGGGTGAGGGCCATCTCAAATTGAATGAAGTCACCACGGTAGGTAACCTGTCCTAAATACAAAACTGTGCCATCGGGTGATAAGCAAACCCGACGCACTTCTGCTACCGGCGCGCCTACAGCGATGTTCAGCAGGCGCGCTACTTCAAGATCAGCTGTTGAAATTCGCAGCGTTTGACGGGCGGATTCGATTTTGACTTCTGGTAGGTCCATCAAGACCGGCACCACAGTTTCTTTACGGAATCGTTTAGGTGACAAACGAAATGCTCTTTGGTCAATGTAAATTGAGGCAATGCAGTAGGGTTCGTCATCTCGAGAGTGCACCCTTCGCATGAAGTGATAAGCCGGAGCGGCTTTGCCATCAAGGGGTACGAGGGGCGGCTGGACCCCAGCTTCTTCAATCAGTGTGAGTTGCGGCTTGTCATTGCGATAGGCTTCTGCCAAACCCTGCAGCGATGTTTCAAGTGTGAGGGAGCGTTCTGGTTGCACTTGGTCGGTGACAAAAGTGCCGCGTCCCCTTTGGGGTAACAGGAGCCCTTCGCGTGTCAAGATCTCAATCGCCTGTCTGACAGTCACACGTGCAACTTGAAATTCTTCCACCAAGGCATCTAAAGAAGGTACTTTTTCGCCAGGAGCCCACACGCCACGAAGAATCCGTTGACGCAGTAAATCTGCCAATTGGGCATACAAGGGGACAGGACTGTCAGCAAAGATGGGGTGAGCATTGGTTTGCATTTTTAAAATCCGATAGTTCTATCTATGGTACCATTAGTTTGGATCGACATACCAACTAGGAGACAACATGAAAATAATCAAGCCATTCCCCAGTGCCATCGCTATGGCGGTTGCCGTCTTAAGCTTATCGGCACAAGCGCAGCAGCAGCCTGGCGTCGAAGTGTATGGCTTAGTGGGCGTCAGTTATACATCTAAGAACAACCAAGGTGCGACCAATGCTTCATTGAAGGAGCTCAGCACCAATGCCATGAGCGTTTCATATTTAGGTTTCCGCGGTCGTGAAGACTTGGGCGGTGGATTGAATGCAGTGTTTCGTTTGGAATCCAGTTTGGCGCCAGACAATGGCACCATTGGTAAGCCTATTGCTTATTTTGATCGACAGGCATTTGTGGGTGTCACCAGCAATCAATGGGGTGCAATTACCCTTGGTCGTCAGTTTCATGCATTAACTGACCGCTCAATTCGCAGCTTGGATGTCTACAACTTAGCGCCTGCCAATGCGCATCTGGTGCCCAGTGCGCTTTATGGGGTCAATCGGTATGCAGGCAATGACAACCGTGTGAGCAACGCCGTCAAATATCGGATGGACAACCCTACAGGTCTCCAAGCGGGCGTGAGCTACGGCATGGGTGAAGCTGCAGGCAGTACGACCAAAGGCGCTAGCTATTCTTATGACGCCGCTTATGTAGGCCCCAATTACCAAGTGGGCCTAGGCAAAGTGAGCTTCAATGGTGTGAACACCTTAGGGACTTCAGGCGTGTTACCGAAACATGAAGTGACTGCCTTAGGTGGTTCCATGACATTCGGTGCTTTCACACCTTATCTGGCTGTCTACAACTCAACACTCGACAGCGCCACCACTGCGGGATTGAAAACACAGTCCAACAAAGTCAATTCTGCGGGTATGGCATGGAAGGCTAACAACGAAGTGTTGGTTCGTGCCTCTTACGCGACAGACAAAGGTACAGATCTGAACAACATTGCAGGTCGTAACGGTCAGAAAAATACAACCGTCATGTCGGTTGAATATGCCTTGTCGAAGCGTACATCGCTGAATGCAATTGTGTCCAAAAATATCTTGAGCGGCGGCTACTTGCTGGAGCCCTTGTATGCAGCTGCATTGGGTAAAAATCCTGCTGTCAGTTCAGTGCAGTTTTATGGAGTGGGTGTCAATCACTCGTTCTGAGCTGCATTTAATTGAGTGCCTTGACCTTGCTCAGCGCTGGGCAAGGCACTTTCATATTTGAGTTCTTTTTAAGCATACAAGGCTGATATGAATCCCATTGCTTTTGCGGTCCCGGTCTTCTTTGTCTTAATCCTGCTCGAGCTATGGGTTGCCCATTCAAGAGGCGCCAATGTCTACCGATTGAAGGACAGCCTCACCTCCATCAATGTGGGCATCATGAGTGAGTTTTCCAAAGCCATTGGTGGCTTGATCAGTGTAGTGATGTACACACTGATTGCTGATCGCTTTGGTGCCTATACGTGGGATGTGTCCAATCCCATGACCTGGATCAGCGCCTTGTTGCTGTACGACTTCTGCTATTACTGGGTCCACCGTACTGGACACGAAATCAATATTCTGTGGGCTTCACATGTGGTGCATCACAGCAGCGAAGAGTTCAACCTGTCGACGGCGCTGAGGCAGTCTTCCACCGGTTTCTTGTTTCGATGGATTTTCTATATTCCATTAGCCTTGTTGGGCTACCCTGTCAAAGTTTTTGTGGTGGTGGGGCTGATTGATTTTGTTTACCAGTATTGGGTCCACACGCAGTTGATTGGCAAATTGGGCTGGCTGGAGTATGTGGTGGTGACACCTTCTAATCACCGCGTACACCATGGCCAGAACGATTACTGCATCGATAAAAACTATGGTGGTGTATTCTCAATTTGGGATCGTATGTTTGGCACCTATGCAGACGAGCGTGACGATGAGAAACCTGTTTATGGCATTCGTAAACCCATCGAAAGTTGGAATCCGCTATGGGCCAACTTGCATCAGTTTGTGCAAATTTGGCAGCAAGTTAAAGCAGCAGAAAATTGGCGTCATCGCTTGATGTACATCTTTGCCAAACCCTCTTGGACGCCCGAAAAAGAGGATGCCACAGAGGTATTTGATACAAACAAATTCTCTCGATTTGACACACCCGCTACCTTAGGTTTAATTCGATTCGCATTTGTAGGAACCTTGTTGGGTTCGGCGTTGTTAATGGTTTACTTTTACCTTCAAACACGATTGCCACAGCCATTGCGAGTCACTTACTGCGTTGTGATGGTCTTGGCCATTGCAGGCATTGGCTGGCGCATGACGCGTGCCCGCCAAGTGGGTGAATCGAATGCGGAAAGAGGTTATGGCCATGCTTAACAGCCTTGCCTTGACCGATGCACTCCTGTGCCTGATTACCGTTTGGCTTGCGTCAAGAAGTGCATTGTCCGTGGGATACCGCATGGCGTTTAGCCTTCTGGCCATCCCTGCGTTGTTGGGATTCTTGCGGTTTTCTGGCATCTATCCGTTAGAAACCTGGCACCCCTTGTTTACTTTGATGAGTGCCAGTGCAGCCTTACCCTTATTGGCCATCTCCGTGTTGGCGCCACAATCGATGGTCGCGACACGCAGGCAATTTGCCATCATCTTTCTGGGCGTTGCCATGCTGCTGGGTTTGCTGATCGCAGGGCTTGGAAAATTCAGAATTTATGATCAAGCACTGGGACTGGGTAGCATGTTGGTCATTCTGGTGACCCTGCTGAAAAACGGTCAACATACGCGCGCATTGGGTGCCACTTTGATGTTGGCAGGCTCCGTGTTGTTTGTCTTAAAAATCAGCATACCGCCCTGGTTGTTACCAGGAGATTGGTTGCACTTGGGAATGGCGATGGGTTTGTTGTTGATAGCGCCCACCGCATTGGCGCAAAGTGATCCGTCGCCAGAACCAGAGATGGCTTGACGGACGGACTGACTGTTCGTTTTCGGTTTTTTTTATTCCGCGGTGTAGCCCGAAGCCTTGATAGGCGCTTCCCAACGCTTCAAGTGTGTGGCCTGCGAAGCTGTCAAAGCCGCGGCATTGGCATAACTAGGTACCAGACCAAAGCCTTTGATGCGATTTTGAATTTCAGGATTGTTCAAAGCTTGCGCCACAGCATCGCTGATCTTTTGTGTGCGGTCGGCTTGCATGCCGGCAGGGCCATACAAACCAAAGAAAGCATCGGCCACCACATTGATGCCGACTTCTTTCAAGGTGGGTACTTCGGGCAAAGCAGCAGAGCGAGATTCACCTGTCACAGCCACAATTTTCAGCTTGCCTGTTTTGTGGTGCTCTAGTGTTTCGGAGGCGGTGTCAATCATTACGGGAATTTGGCCACCAATGAGGTCTTGTGCAGCCGGCGCGCCACCTTTGTAGGCCACATGCGTCATGGGCGTGTTGGATTCTTGGGCCAACAACTGACCTGCAAAGTGAGGCACTGTGCCTGCGCCAGAGGTTGCGTAGTTGGCTTTGCCTGGATTGGCCTTCAGCCAGCCCATTAAAGATTTGATGTCTGTTGCGGGGGCGCCGGGGCCTGTGGTCACTGCAAAGTCAAACGTGGTGACGCGCGCAATGGGCGAGAAATCTTTGACGGAGTCGTAGCCCAAATTTTTGTACAACCAAGGCATGATGACCAAACCACCCGAGGGCACCAAGGCCAAGGTGTTGCCATCGGGGTTAGCGCGCTTCAGTTCGCCAAGTGCAATTCGGCCCGCAGCGCCAGGTTTGTTTTCGACGATGACGTTTTGATCGAGCGAGACGCGCATGCGTTCGGCCAATAAGCGGGCCACCACGTCAACAGAGCCACCTGGCGGAAAGCCCACGAGAATTTTCACAGTTGGTTTGTCTTGTGCAAATGCTGTACCCGACAAGCCAGCCAATGCCATGCCAGCGCTCAACAGAGCAAGTTTCAAAAATTGACGCTTCATGAGAATTCCTATCGTAATGAAATCAATGGACAACTGAAAACACCAAGTTTGGCCATAATCATGCTCAAAGCCCATTGGGGTTTTCATGATGTCAGCCATAAATTCATTCAACGGAGACCCAAACCATGTCAGTCATTGATGTTCACACGCACATGTTTACCCCCAAGTGGCTGGAGCTGCTGAAAGCCGAAGGCGGGCAGTACAACATCAAAACAAGGCCAGACGGTCAGCAAGAGGTTTTTCGCGGCGACACACCGGTGGTCATTCCGCAAAAGGGTCACTTTGACTACGACCTGCGCATCAAGCACATGGACGCTGCAGGCATTGACATCTCAGTGGTGTCGCTCACCTGTCCCAATGTGTATTGGGGCAATGAAGAGATCAGCTGCCGCGCCGCCCGTGAGTCGAATGACACCATGGCCCAAGCGCAAACGACCTACCCCGACCGCATTCGTTGGTTTACCTCCTTGCCCTGGGAATATCCCCAAAGGGCCATTGAGGAGCTAGACCGCACCTGCCGCAACGGCGCAAGCGGTGTGATGGTCTTGGCCAATATTTCTGGCAAAAGCCTGACCGATCCTTTGTTTGCGCCTATTTGGGCCGAGATCGACAAGCGCGGCTTGCCAGTGTTGGTTCACCCCACAGATCCGCCTGGTGTGGACATGATGGACATGACCAAATTCGATTTGAGCTGGTCCGTGGGTTTCATGTTTGACACCACCTTGGCCATCACGCGCATGATTTTTGAAGGCTTTTTTGACAAGTACCCCAAGCTCAAAATCATTGCATCACACGGCGGTGGCACCTTGCCCTACTTGGTAGGCCGATTTGAAAAAGGCGATGAAGTGGAAATTGCTTCACGCCGTCAAATGAAGCAAAAGCCCACCGATTATTTGCGCCACATTTACTACGACACCATCACTTACAACTTGGGTGCGTTGGAGTATTTGATTTCGGTGGTGGGCCAAGAGCACGTGATGTTTGGCACCGATTGGCCGCACCAAGTGCACGACACCAAAGGCTCGTTCGCCAACACGGCCAAGCTGTCCGACAAAGCCTGTGCGGCCATCCGCGGCAGCAATGCTGAACGCGTGTTCAACATCACTTAAGCCGCGACGATCTTCAGGCCATGGCGGTGGCCTGACCTTTCAGCAGGGCCATCAAGTCTTCGGTTGAATCGGGCAGGCTGTTGCCACGCCACACCACGTGCTGATCGGTTCTGCACAAAATCAATTTGTGCTTGTAGGCTTCAGGAACATGGGTTTGCTTGGCCAAATCAACGAAGGTCATGGGCACATGCTGCGCCTTGGCTTGGTCTAAAAAGCCTTGCACATCTACCGTGTCGTCCAAGCGCAGAAGGCTGTAGCCTTTGCCCAACAGGTCGTACAGCGAGGTGCCGTTGTCTAGCCAGAAATGAGGCGTGCGGCAACCCGGCAGCGTGGAAGGTGTGAACGATCCCATGGAATAAGCTGGCGCAGCTTCTTCCTCATGCGCAATGATGGGTGAGCCTTCGTAGTAATAACCAAAGTTAAGGCCTTCGCAGCAAAATTGCTGAACGTTCAACTCGTAGGCTTCGGCGCCTGTGGCGGTTCGCGCGGCTTCTCCCTCTGCGTCCATGGCCTCTATGTTGTGTGGCACGGCACGGCGTGCTTTGATCATTTTCTGCGCATGATTCATCACGAAATGCGAGACTTGCTCTGTGATGGGGAAGCGCTCGGCTTCGTAGGCGTCCAAAATGGAGGGCGCTGCCCAGCCCTTGATGGCAGCGTCTAACAGCCAAGCCAAGTTGGTGGCATCGGCAATGCCTGCATTCATGCCGTAGCCCGCATAGGGCACCCACAAATGCGCAGCATCGCCCGCCAAAAACACGCGGCGATCGCGGAATTGGTTGGCCAACAAGCGACGACCTACCCAGTCTTCTTTGGTGATGACTTCGTATTTGAAATCGGCATCCACACCCAAAATGTTGCGAATCGATTGGTCACGGTCAACGGAGTCAAACTCGGGCTCGGTAGGGTGCAAATGGTTGTGAACCAACCAGTTCTCATGGCCATCGATGGCAAACACGGTGCCACACCGGCGGGTGTTGACCGAGTAGTAGCACCAAGCGGGTTTGCCTGGCAGCAAATGGATCAAATCGGGTGCGTGAATATAGGTCGACTGAACGCGCTGAATCATTTCAGTGCCTTCTAACTTGGCACCTATCTTTTTGCGCACAAACGAACTGCCACCGTCGCAGCCCGCCACGTAACGCACGCGCACAGTTTGACTTTCTTGGGTGTCCAAATTCAGCAAGCTGACATTGACACCTTCTTCGTCTTGCACGATGTCGGTCACTTGGGTTCGGTTGCGCAAGCTCACGCCCTTGTGCGACACAGCATGCTTTAACAGCAAAGGTTCCAAATAGATTTGGTTGATGCGGTGCGGCGGCTCGGGTGTGTCCCAGCCTGTATCGGGCCCTTGGGTTTCTGTATAACGCGTGCTTCTGCCGGGAATGGGGATGCGCGTCAGTTCCATGCCCGTCATGCTGGTGCGAAACACCACGTCGTTGGGGTAGTCTTCTGGCAAACCTGCAGCGCGCAATGTAGGCGCTACTCCCAGACGTCTGAAGTGCTCCATGCTGCGCGCTGAAACGTGGTTGCATTTCACATTGGGTGGTTGTGCAAATTCGCGAATTTCCGCCATCAAGACGCTGACGCCGCGTTGCGCCAAATCGGTGGCCAGTGTTAAACCCACGGGGCCTGCGCCGACCACCAAGACATCGCTGTCAAATTTTGTAGACATGTTGAACTTCAATTCAGTTTGATGTTGGCTTGGCGAATCACGCGTGCCCATTTTTGGGTTTCGCTTTTGATGTACGCATCAAAGCCTTCGATCGACGTGGCAACAGGTTCCATGCCGTTTTGACGCATTTGCGATTTGATCGCTTCATCGTTCAAAGCTGCTGTGAATTCGGCATGCAGGCGTTGAATGATTTGAGGCGGCGTGCCGGTTGGCGCCACCAAGCCAAACCAACCGGTAGAGTCATAGCCAGTGAGACCACTTTCAGACAAGGTGGGCACGTCGGGTAAATTGCTCAAGCGTTTGGGACTGGTCACCGCAAAGGCTTTGAGCTTGCCTGCTTTGATGTGGGGCAGTGCTGCTGCCAAATCGGTGATCGACAATTGAATTTGACCCGACAGCGTGTCCATGGCGGCAGGACCTGAACCGCGGTAAGGTACTTCGATCAATTTGACATCGGCCATTTGGGTGAACAAGGCTGTCGACAGATGCATGGCGGTGCCATTGCCACCGTGGCCAATCGACACTTTGCCAGGTTGTGATTTGGCCAACGCAATCAGCTGCTGCAGGTTGTCGGCGGGCACTGATGGATGGCCCACCAGCACGAAGGGAATGGAGGCCAGCATGGTGATGGGCGCAAAATCTTTGGTCACATCAAATGGCATTTGGGGGTAGAGGCTGACGTTGGCAGTCAGTCCGCCAGCAGCCCCCACGCCCAACACATAACCATCGGGTGCGGCTTTGGCAACCGCCGTTAAACCAATGTTGCCACCAGCGCCAGGGCGGTTGTCTAAAACCAGTGGGTGTCCCAATTTATCGTTCAGGCGCGTGGACAAGATTCGAATGATGGCATCTGAGCTGCCACCCGGTGGGAAGGTCACCACCACTTTGATGGGCTTGCTGGGGTAGTCATTGGATTGGGCAAAGCCAGTTTGGCAAATCATCAATCCCCAAAAAACGCCAAAGACCAAAGTCTTCCATTGAATCATGCGACTGTGCATAAATGCTCCTGTTGTTGGACCCACTTTAGCGGTGCGTTTTTGCATTGGCAATGGGGGTTCAACCCATCTTCACCATTCGCCAGATCCTCAAGAGCCAGCGCGAAGCAGTGTGTGACGGAAGCTCACAAACTTGGGGTTTTCATGCTTTGCTGGGCTAGGGTGGCGTGATAGCGTGACACCACAGTTTTTTGTGGAAGTGACCTCGCCATGCAGATCCCCTTGATTCGCCAATTCATCCTCCTGTGCCTGTTGGGCTTGTTGCCCTTCGCCAGTTTTGCGCAAGAGTGGCCGGCCAAACCCATCCGCATTGTGGTGCCGTATCCAGCCGGTGGCGGTGTGGATGCCGCGGCCCGATTGGTCGCGCAGCATCTCAGCACCGTGTTGGGTCAATCCACTGTGATCGATCCCAAACCAGGTGGCGGCACCGTGATCGGTGCTGACATGGTGGCACGAGCAGCACCCGATGGTTACACCTTTCTGCTGACAGGTGGCTCCACCATGTCCCTGCTGCCCCTCACGCACCCAGGCAAGTTGCCCTTTGACCCTTTGCAAGACTTTGCACCCATCAGCATGGTGTCGCGCTTGCCTTTTTTCCTGATCACATCGCCGGTCAACAAATACAACTCGCTGAAAGAGTTGATGGCCGATGCCAAATCCAAACCAGGTCAATTGCCGTATGCCAGCAACGGCATCGGCTCGATGGGCCATGTGGGCACCGCCATGCTGACGCAAAGCGCAGGCGTTGACATGATTCACGTGCCTTACCAAGGCTTCCCGCCAGCCATCTCCGACTTGGTCACGGGCCGTGTGGTGATGGTGATGGCCGACCTGGCGCCAGTGAAAGGACAAATTCAAGCGGGTACGTTGCGTGCCGTGGCAGTGGCCTCGCATCAGCGCTCACGCTTTATGCCAGAGGTGCCCACCTTGGCTGAAGCAGGCTATCCAGGCAATGAGTTTGAAATTTGGTTGGCCTTGTATGCGCCTGCCAAAACGCCTGCCAACATTGTGGCGCGCGTTGGACAAGAAGTGAAAAAGTTCTTGGACATGCCCAGCACCCGCGAAGCCTTCAGCAAGCTGGGCCATGAAAGCGACAGTGCCGGACCCGAGGTGGTTCGCCAAAGAATTGAATCTGAATTGAAATCGATGTTGCCCGTTGTCAAATCGGCTGGCCTCCTCAACAAATGACCATGACCGACACCTACACACGAACAGCTTCCAATGACTTGCTTCAAGGCTTGGTTGATTTAGGCATTGAATATTTGTTTTGCAATTTGGGCACAGACCACGCGCCCCTGATTGAAGAGATGGCGCATTGGCGTGCACAAGGTCGCGCGTTTCCCAAACTGATTTTGTGTCCGCACGAGAACACGGCGGTTCACATGGCGGGCGGCTATGCCGTTGCAACAGGCCGCGGACAGGCGGTGCTGGTGCACGTGGATGCGGGCACTGCCAACGCGGCCATGGGCCTGCACAACCTGTGCCGTACGCGCATTCCAGTGTTGTTGATTGCAGGTCGTGCGCCCATGAGCACATTCGATCAAGCCACGGGTGGTCGCGACACCTATGTGCATTTCATTCAAGAGCCTTTTGACCAAGCCAGTGTGGTTCGGCCCTATGTGAAATGGGAATACAACTTGGCATGGCCCTCCATGGCGCATGAGGTTGTTTCAAGGGCAGGGGCGGTGATGCAAAGCGATCCAACAGGACCCGTGTATCTCACACTGCCCCGCGAGGTGCTGGCGGCGCCCGTGGATGCCAGCAGCATCGGTGCTTACGGTCATCAAAACCATTTGCCTGTGAAAGCGCAGGGCGCTGATTTGGCGGCGGTGCAAGCCATCGCGGACAAGTTGATGGCTTCAGAAAATCCGATGCTGGTCACGGCCTATGCAGGCAGAAACCATGAGGCGCCTGCCTTGATTGAAAAATTGGCGACCTTGTGCGGCATGCGTGTTTGTGAGTTCAACACGATCTATCTGAACATCCGCCGAGATTCTCCTTATTTTGCAGGCTACAACCCCGCAGCTTTTACAGAGCAGGCCGACTTTGGCTTGATGGTGGACGTGGATGTGCCTTGGATTCCCAAGACAACGCGCGTCAATCCCCAAGCGTATTGGGCGCAGTTGGATGTCGATGCCATCAAGCGCGACATTCCCATGTGGGGCTTTCCCTTGAATGCACGCATCGAAGGCGACAGCGTCAAGTTGCTCCAGCAATTGATTGCGGTCATCGAGCAAACGGCAAGCGCCGATTTCAAACGCAAAGCACAAGCGCGTGGTCAAGCACTTCAACAGGCACATCAGGCCAACCAACAGCGAGTGGCTGCGTTGGCCAGTGCACCGGGCACCTTGAATGCCATCAATCCGCACCACCTCTGTGCCGCACTGGCGCAACAAATCAAGCCGGACGATGTGATTTTGAATGAGGCCATTCGCAACACCATGGCGGTCTTTGAGCAAATTCCGCGTGAATTGCCAGGCAGTTTGATGGGTTTGTCGGGCGGTGGACTTGGGTTTTCTGCAGGCACGGCCTTGGGCATTAAATTGGCGCAAGCCAAGAGCCGCGTGATTCATTTTGTGGGCGATGGCTCGTTCTACTTTAGCAACCCCAGTGCCGTGTATGCCGTGGCGCGTCAATACAACTTGCCCATCCTGACGGTCCTTCTAGACAACGGCGGATGGTCGGCTGTGAAGGAATCGACTTTGCGCATGTACCCCCAAGGGGAAGCCAAAGAGACAAACCAATTCGCGTCCGATTTGGGTTACGGCACAGATTTCGCCGCCATTGCAGAAGCCGCAGGCGCGCATGGTGAGAGGCTGTCAGATCCAGCGAATGTTGCTGCCGCTGTGGCACGTTGCTTGGCGGCCTTGGACGCCGGACAAAGCGCATTGCTGCATGTTCGCATTACCCCTCTCTAACTGAGCGCCTCGCCAAAGATTAAGTTTTTCCAAAGCATTGAGATTGAACAGGAAACAAACATGACATACACCCAATTTTCTTTAAGCAAGCGCATGGCTGTTGTTGGAACGGCATTCACGGTGTTGGCCAGTTTGGCTGGCGTGGTGCATGCGCAAACTGCGTGGCCTTCTAAGCCGGTGCGCATTGTGGTGCCCTATGCGCCCGGTGGCGCCAACGACATCTTGGCCCGCGTGGTGGCAGAAAAATTAGCGCCGGCATTGGGTCAAGCTGTGGTGGTTGAAAACAAACCCGGTGCGGGTGCCATTGTGGGGACCGAGTTGGTGGTCAAAGCGGCCCCCGATGGTTACACCTTGCTGATGGCGGCCAGTGGACCCATTGTGTTCAATCCCGCTTTGGTGGCCAAACTGTCCTACAACCCCATGACCGATTTGACCCCCATTTCATTGGTGGGTTCTTTCCCCATGATTTTGGCGGTGAACGAAGCCTCACCTGCCAAGACTGTCACTGAGTTGGTGAATCTCACAAAAGCCAACCCGAGCAAGTTCAATTACTCGTACCCATCCGCTTCGTTTCAGCTGGTGATGGAGTTGGTCAAAACCAAAACTGGCTTGAAAGCCATGAACGTGCCTTATCAGGGCAGCGCCCCCTCCATCAATGCGGTGCTCACCCAAGAAGTGCAAATGACCTTGATTGACTCGGGCCCCATTGCTGCTTTGCTGAAAGCTGGCAAATTGCGCGCACTGGGTGTGACCTCCGAGCAGCGCCTGGCAGCCTACCCTCAAGTGCCAACCTTGAAAGAACAGGGCGTGGATGTGTCGGTCAATTTCTGGAGTGGCTTGCTGGCGCCTGCAGGCACGCCGGCGCCGATTGTGAAGCGTGTGCAAGAAGAAGTGGCGCGCATCATGGCCTTGCCTGATGTGCAAGAGCGCATGGCCAAGTTGGACATCAAAGCTGTGGGCAGCTCTTCTGCAGATTTGGCCAAAACCATTTCGCAAGAAATTCAACTTTGGACCCAAGTGGCCAAAGACAACAACATCAAAGCTGAGTGATGGTTCTGAATGAATGACAAGCGAATCGCCATTGCTGGCGCTGGCATCGCAGGACTGACCACTGCGCTGTCTTTGTTGCAGTTGGGTTGGAAGGTGGATGTCTATGAGCAAGCTTCGCAATTAGGCGAGGTGGGTGCAGGCCTGCAAATTTCACCCAACGGCACTCGCATTCTTCAAAGTTTGGGTTTGGAAAATGCCTTGCGCCAAGTGGTGTCGCAAGCGCAGGGCAAAGAGATCCGCATGTGGAATACAGGTCAGCGATGGAAGTTGTTTGACCTGGGTGACGATTGCTTGTCACGCTTTGGCGCGCCTTATTGGATGGTGCACCGAGGTGACCTGCACAAAGTGTTGTTAGAAGCTTTCAACGCAAGGTCGGATGCGCCGGTGAGGTTGAATGCCCGGGTGGTGTCTGCGCAAAGTACTTCAGGCGGTGCAAGTTTCGAATTGCAAGATGGCAGTCGCCACACAGCCTATGGCTTGATTGCCTCTGATGGCGTTCACTCGGTGTTGCGCGAAAAGTTGTTGGGCGAAGACAAAGCGCAATTCACAGGTTTGTTAGCTTGGCGTGGCCTGGTTCCCATTCAATCCCTTGCGTCGCATTTGCAAGCGCCCGTGGGGATCAATTGGGTGGGGCCGGGTGCGCATGTCATCACTTACCCTGTACGCGGTGGCCAACTGATGAACGTGGTGGGCATCATTGAAAAAGAGGGCTGGCAGGGTGAATCGTGGACAGAGCAGGGCACGCACGAAGAGCTGCTGCAAGACTTTGGTCACTGGCATGAGGATGTGCTTGCGTTGATGCGCAAAATTGAACAACCCTTCAAATGGGCCTTGCTTGGCAGAACCCCACAAAGAGGATGGGCACAAGGATCGATTTGCCTGGTGGGCGATTCCGCACATCCCACCTTGCCCTTTTTAGCGCAAGGCGCCAACATGGCCATCGAAGATGCTGCTGTCATGGCGCGTTGTTTAGACGCTTATTCAACGGCCCCAGAAGCCTTTGAGAAATTTGAAGCGCTGCGTTGGCAACGCACGGCCGACATCGTGAACCGCTCCAGTGACAACGCCAAGCGCTTTCACAACCCCCAGCTCTCAGATGCCAACAAAGCGGTTGGCTATGTCAGCACGGAATGGGAACCCGAAAAAGTTCGCCGACGCTACGACTGGCTGTTTGAATACGATGCGTTGAAGGTGACAGTATGAGCGCCGACATCAAATTCAACACACCTGTTTTGATTGTGGGCGCTGGCCCCGTGGGCATGACCATGGCTTTGTGTTTGGCCCAAAGAGGCATTGCCAGTGTCTTGGTGGAATTGCGCGCCGCAGAGGTATTGCCCGATGTGAAGTGCAACCACATTTCGGCGCGCAGCATGGAACTGTTCCGAGCCTTGGGGGTGTCGCAAGACTTGCGCGCAGCAGGCCTGCCAGATGACTACCCGCACAGTGTGTCTTATAGAACCAGCACCTTGGGTGAAGAGATTGCCAGAATTCACATCCCAGGCCGAAACACACGCCTCACCGATCACTCAGGTCCTGATGGCCATTGGCCAACACCAGAGCCTCCGCACAGAATCAATCAGCGTTACATCGAACCCATTCTGCGGCAGCATGTTCAAAAGCAAGCATTGATCACATGTTTGTACAAGCACCAGGTGATTGCCTTTGAACAGGATGAACATCAAGTTACCGCGCAAGTTCAAAACTTGGAACAGCCTGATGCACCCGCTTTCGCCATTCAAGCCTCGTATTTGGTGGGCTGCGATGGCGGACGCTCTATGGTCCGTAAAGGCATTGGCGCCAAATTGGTCGGCGACGAAGTGGTGCAACGGGTTCAAAGCACTTGCATCCGTGCGCCGGGACTGATTGCAAAAATGAATGCTGCACCCGCTTGGGCCATGTTCACGGTCAACCCTCGTCGCAGCGGCAACATCTACGCCATTGATGGCAAAGAGGTTTGGCTGATTCACAACTACTTGCGCGACCATGAAGCTGACTTTGAGTCGGTCGATCGCGATTGGGCCATCCGAACCATTTTGGGTGTGGGTGACGATTTTGAATATGAGGTGATGAGCAAAGAAGACTGGTTTGGTCGACGTTTGGTCAGCGATCAGTTGCAACAAGGCCGCGTTTTTGTGGCCGGTGATGCGGCGCACTTGTGGGTGCCCTATGCAGGCTACGGCATGAATGCGGGCTTGGCCGATGCGGCCAATCTGGCGTGGCATTTGGCTGCGCAGATAGAGTCGTGGGCATCACCTCAGGCTTTGAGCGCTTACGAAAAAGAGCGTCACCCCATTACCGAACAAGTGTCTCGTTTTGCCATGAACCATGCGCATGCCATGAGCAAACGTCGGCGCGAGATCCCTGAAAATTTAGAAGAGCAAACGCCGCAAGGTGCGCAAGCCAGGGCAAGCTTTGGCAAAGATCTCTACGATTTGAACGTGCAGCAATACTGTTGTGCCGGTTTGAACTTTGGTTATTTTTACGATCAGTCGCCTGTCATTTGCTACGACGGTGAGGCAGCACCCGACTACAGCATGGGCAGTTTTACGGCCTCTACGGTGCCGGGGTGTCGTGCCCCGCATTTCTGGCTGGCAGACGGGCGCTCACTTTACGATGAACTTGGCAAAGCCTATACCTTGCTTTGTTTGAAGCCCCTTGATGCAAGGGCCTTGAGTTGGCTGACCCAAGCTGCCGCTGAGGCAGGCATGCCTTTGAAGGTCTTGAATCTGGAGGGTACCGTCCAGATCCCGCCTGAATACAAGCATGCTTATGTGATGGTGAGATCGGATGCGCACACGGTTTGGCGCGGCCATGAAATGACGCAGCGTCTGGCCCATGAATTGGTGGCAACTTTGTGTGGTTTCAAACCAGCCGCCACCCACGCATCAATGACTTAGCGCTGCCTTGGGTCCAATGCATCCCGCAGGCCATCGCCAAACAAATTGAACGACAGCACCAACAAGAAGATCGACAAGCCCGGCCAAATGGCCATCCAAGGTGCTTGCTCAATGAAGTTCTTGGCGGTGTTGAGCATGCTGCCCCAGCTGGGTGCTGGTGGCTGCTGACCCAATCCCAAAAACGACAAACTGGCTTCGGCAATGACGGCTGCGGCAATGGCCAGTGTGGACTGCACCAGCAAAGGCGGCAAGATGTTGGGCAGAATGTGCACGATCGCAATGCGCCAAGGTGGATTGCCCACTGAACGCGCGGCCTCCACATAGTCTTCCACTTTGATTTGCAAGACCTGACCCCGTGTCAGTCGTACAAAAATAGGCGCTGCAGAAATACCGATGGCCACCATGGCATTGGCAAGACTGGGGCCTAAAAATGCAGCCAGCGCAATGGCCAAGATCAGAAACGGACAGGCCAAGAATGCATCGGTGATGCGCGAGATGACGGTGTCCACCCAGCCGCCTAAAAAGCCAGCCAGCAAACCAATCGGCACGCCAATCAGCAAGGAAATGCTGACTGAAATAACGCCGGCCATGAGGGACGCTTGCGTACCCCAAATGACGCGCGATAAAACGTCGCGCCCAATTTCATCGGTGCCAAACCAATGGGCTGCGCTGGGCGCTTTGCGAATGGCGCCCCAACTGGTGGCAATGGGGTCTTGGGGGGCGATGTAAGGCGCAAACACGGCCATCAAGATGAAGACCACCACCACGGCCAAACCGATCAAAGCGCTAGGCCTTCTGCGCAAGCGCAACCAGGCTGCGTAACTCAAACTTTGGCTCATCGACGTAACCTCGGATTGACCCAGAAATAAGCCATGTCGGCCATTAAATTGAGGGTGATGTAGGTGGTGGCTGTGAACAGCACCACGCCCTGCACCACGGCGTAATCACGGTTGAAAACAGCATCCAAGATGAGTTTTCCAAAACCAGGAATGGTGAAAACTTGCTCGGTCAACACAGCGCCCGACAGCAAGGTGCCCAGCTCCAAAGCACCCAAGGTGATGATGGGGGTGAGGGCGTTGCGCAAGGCATGTTTCAAAATGACGGTGCGCTCATTCAGACCCTTGGCGCGCGCTGTGCGAACGTAGTCCGATTGCATCACTTGCAGCATGGCGCTGCGCGTGTGACGCATCAGCACAGCGGCGATGGCGTTGCCCAACACAAAGGCCGGCATGATCATGCTGGCCAAATTGCCAAGCAAGTCTTCGGAAGGGCTGACATACCCTGAAGCAGGCAACCATCCCAAATGCACAGAGAACAACATGATCAGCAAAATGCCTAACCAGAAGTTGGGCGTTGACAGACCCCACAGCGCGAACACATTGGCTGCGTAATCCCAAAACTTGCCGCGGCCTACTGCGGAGGCAATGCCCGCGGGAATGCCGATGAGAAGGGCCACGCACATGGCCAAAAAGGCCAGCTCTGCCGTGACCGGCAGCTTTTGCAAAATCAAGGTCAAGACAGGGGACTGGGTGCGAATGGATTCGCCAAAGTCGCCCTGCACCACGCCCGCAAGCCAGTAGCCGTAACGCACAGGCAAGGGTTCATCCAAATGCAACTTGGCTGTGAGGTAGGCCACCACATTGGGATCTTGCTCTTCACCCGCCAAAATTTTGGCGGGATCGCCGGGCAGCAGTTGCTGCAGCCCGAAGATGAGCATCGACACCAACAAGAGCGTTGGCAGAACCGCCAGTAAGCGCTTGACCAAGTAGTTTGTCATGGTGCCATTTTCAGACCAGAGACGCGCAAGAGACCATCAGGAATGTTGCGAACGCCGGCCAATTTGCCGTTGTAGGCCCAGAGCCAATTGCGGTGGTACAAATAAATCACGGGACGCTCTTTGAGCACTTGTGCCGAAATTTGCTCCATGATTTTTTTGCGTTTGGCCGGGTCGCGTTCTGCACGAGACTGGTTCAGCAAGGCATCGGTTTCAGCGCTGCAATAACCTGCGTAATTGAGCGGCTGTTTGCAACCGTGGAAGCTGTACATGTTGCCATCGGGATCGGGGCGACCGCTCCACGACAAGACGTAGGCTTCAAAGTCGCCTTTGTCGGCCATGTTCAAGGAGGTTGCGAATTCGGCAGTTTGAATCTTCACATCAAAGCCAGCTTCGCGCGACATGGCTTGAATGACCACTGCCAATCGCTGTGCATCGGAGGCTGTGGTGGTGACCAAAGTGAAGCTGGGCTTTTCAACACCGGCGGCTTTGAGCAAAGCCTTGGCTTTGTCAATGTCGCGCTTGGGCATAGGCACGTTCTTGGCGTAGTAGGGGTTGTTGGGTGAAACCCATTGGTTGCCCACCAAGGCTTCGTTGTCCATCACCACTTGTGCCAAACCTTGGCGGTCGAGTGACAGCTCAAACGCTTCACGCACGCGGGCATCACGCCCCAAAGGATTTTTCTTGGCCTGATCGCTCTTGCCAACGTTGATGGTGATGCCTTGGTAGCCAATTTCAGTGATGCGAGAGACTTTGTATTTCTTGTCTTTCATCACACCTTCCACGTCGTTGGAAGCCATGCGCTCAATGAAGTCAAGTTGACCTGACTTCAAATTGGCCAAACGCACGGTGGCGTCTGGAATGGGGGTGTAGATGACTTTGTCGAAGTGAATGGCTTCTTTGTTCCAGTAGTTGGGGAACTTTTCCAGCACGATGCGGTCTTGTGCCACACGCTCTGCAAATTTGAAGGGGCCAGAGCAAACGGGATGGCTGCCAAACTTGTCGCCAGCAGCTGTTGCAGCTTTGGGGGAGACCATCATGCCAGCACGGTCGGTGAGCTGGGCCAACAAGGGTGTGAACGGTGCACTCAAATTCAAACGCACTGTAGAGGGGTCAATCACATCAATGCTGGTGACAGGGGCCAACTCGCCGCGGCGGTTGGAACCTGCCAAGTTTTTGTGACGCTCTAGGTTGAACTTGACGGCCGCTGCATCAAACTTTTCACCATCGTGAAAGGTCACGCCTTGTCGAAGTTTGAGTGTGAGGGCTTTGCTGTCAGCAGACCATTCGTAGCTGGAGGCCAACTGCGGCAAGATGTTGAGCTTCTCGTCAATGTCAAACAACTTGTCGCACAGGGCAGAAAACACAATGCGGCCGACAAAACTGCGGGCCAGCGTGGGGTCTAGGACATCCGGGTCTTCGGCCAAGCCCACGCGCAAAGTTTGCGCGCTGGCCAAGCCTTGGCTCAGGGCCATGAAGGCCGTGAGGGAGGCAAGTAACAACTTGCGAGTAGGGAATGTCATGAGTTCTCTCCTGTTGAAGTGAATGAAGGTGTTTGTAGAAAAGCGGATTGCAATAATTTCAAATGCTGGGCATCGGCGCTGTTTTGCGCGGGATGGATGACCTTGGTTGCAGCTGGCAAGTCTTGCCAAAAATGACACGCAATGTTGTGCGTTCCATTCAGCTGAGGCGCAGGCGCCGATGTTTTGCAAAGGTCTGCGGCATGCGGACAGCGGGTGTGGAAGTGGCAACCGGAAGGTGGATTCAAGGGGCTTGGCACATCGCCGCCCAACACCGTACGCTGAACCTTGATGCCAGGATGGGGTCTGGGAATGGCACTCAGCAAGGCTTGGGTATAGGGGTGTTGGGGCGTTTCAAAAAGTTGGTGCTTGTCGGCCAACTCCACCACGCGGCCAAGGTACATGACCGCCACGCGATCGGCAATGTGCTTGACCACCGCCAAATCGTGCGCAATGAACAGGTAAGACAAATTGAAACGGCGCTGCAAGTCTTGCAGCAAGTTCACCACTTGCGCTTGAACTGAAACGTCCAGCGCAGACACGGCCTCATCGCACACAATGAGTTTGGGCTCGACCGCTAAGGCGCGGGCAATGCCAATGCGCTGGCGCTGGCCACCCGAAAATTCGTGCGGGTAGCGCTGGGCATATTCGGGCGCCAAGCCAACCAGTTGCAGCAACTCTTCGACACGCTCGCGATGGCGTCCCATGTGCAAATTGTGCAGCTTCAAGGGCTCACTCAAGCATTGAGACACCGTCATGCGAGGATTCAAGGAAGAGAACGGGTCTTGAAAAATGATTTGCATGGCCCTGCGTTGCGAGCGCAATTGGTCACTCGAGAGCTTTGCCAAATCTTGACCATCAAAGATCACCTGACCTTGTGTCGGTTCAATCAACCGAAGGGCCAAACGCCCCAAGGTGGACTTGCCGCAACCGGACTCTCCCACAATGCCAAGCGTTTCGCCTGCGCGCAAATTCAGGGTGACACCATCGACCGCGCGCACGGTGTCATGCGATCGCCCAAACAAGCTGGGGTTGACGGGGAAATGCTTCACAAGTCCCTGTATTTGAAGCAAGGGTGTGTCAGTGGTTTGCATGGGGCATCAATGTTTCTGCATGAAGCGGTGCACGCAAACACGCGCTCCAATGGCCAGGCGAGATCTCTGTGAGTGAAGGTGTTTGCACTTTGCAGTTGTCTTGCGCAAACGGGCAGCGCTGCGCAAATGCACAGCCCGCAGGTCGGTTGAGTGGGTTGGGTACTTGCCCTTCAATGGAGGCCAGTCGCTCTTGAACTTCGTCAAGTTGCGGAATAGAGCCCAGCAAGCCCACGGTGTAGGGGTGTTGCGGTTTGTCAAACAGCGCCTGAACGGTGGCTTGCTCGACCACTTGCCCAGCGTACATCACCACCACTTGATCGGCCACTTCGGCCACCACACCTAAATCGTGGGTGATCAAAATGATGGCGGTTTGGGTTTCTTCTTGAAGCGCGCGCATCAATTCTAGAATTTGCGCTTGAATGGTGACGTCCAAAGCGGTGGTGGGTTCGTCTGCAATCAGCAATTTGGGATTGCAAGACAAAGCCATCGCGATCATGACTCGCTGGCGCATACCGCCCGACAACTGGTGCGGGTAGTCGTTCATGCGCTTTTGGGGTGCGGGGATGCGCACTTTTTGCAGCATTTCCAGTGCGCGCTCACTGGCTTGTGCGCGGCTCAAGGGCAAGTGGCGCATCAAGCCTTCAATGATTTGTTCACCTACGGTGAAGGCGGGATTGAGGGACGTCATGGGCTCTTGAAAAATCATGGCCATGCGATTGCCGCGCAAGTTTTGCAAATCGGCTTGAGAGGCACCCACCAACTCCTGGCCCTCAAATTGAATAGAACCACTGCGAATGGTGCCAGCAGGCTTGGCCAGCAAGCCCATGATGGACAGAGAGGTGACGCTTTTGCCGCAACCTGACTCGCCCACAATGGCCAAGGTTTGACCCGCTGCCACGCCAAAACTCACGCCATTGACGGCCGTCAGTTCACCCGCATCGGTATCGAAGCTGGTGACCAAATCCTTGACTTGCAAAATGTGAGACATGAATCAATGCTTAGCGTGTCGGTTGCGTTGGCACTTTTTGAAGTGCTGCATGAAATTGTTCAATGCGGGCTTCAATGAGGCTGCGGTCTGTGATGCCCGAGGGGCTGTGGCGCCCTGGTAAACAAGTTAAGAAGGGCTGAAAACGCTCTAAGCTTTTGTCGTACAAGCGCTGCAACTCTGTCAGTGGATCTTCGTGATCGTCGACACGAAGGTCCAGTTGAAGGTAATCCTCATCGGCATGAATGCGAAGTGCGGCAGATTGTTTGCCGCGCTTGTCGCCACCAGCACGTTCTCCGGCTTGCATGCCCAAAATAAGGCGCTGTGCCAAAGGCAAGCCTTCGGAGGCCATGAAGGCTTTGGCAGTTTCTTCCAGTACTTGCGGTCCCGCCAGCATGTTGCCCGCGATGCTGAAGTGCTCGCCGGCCAAGTGACCGCACCAATCGATGCACGATATGCCGGTATGGGCCACTGGTGCACCTTGAGAGGGCAGCAAATGGACCTGGCGTTGATCGCGCCCTTCGTCGGTGGCCAACAGGTTTTGCATGATTTGGTCGGTGGCTGTGCCTTCTTGCATGCCTTTCAAACCCAGAGGCCCTAGCAAGGGGTTCATCAGGGCTTGGGTTGAAACAGCGCCGACGCCGCGCTGTGTATGGACACAAAGGGCACCCACGGCAAAAAATCTTGAAGCGATGGCCACACCGAATGTGCCATCTGGGGCTCGAGCCAGCAAAGACCAGGTCATTGATTGAAGCGCTAAGTTGGTGCGTGAATAGAAACAGTCAAAACATTAGAGCAAATTTAATGCCCGAATGCCGCGAAAATTTCTCACGCCCCAACTGCGCCTAGGGACTTCAGCTGATTGGCGACCTGAACGCCTAATTGAGTTGCGGTTAAAAGTGCGTCAGGGCTGTCGATGGCCACTGTGCATTGATTCTGCGCATGGACAAGCTGTGCATGGCTGTTGAGAGGGTCTCCCCAAGCTGCCGAGATCGACAACACACCTTGGTGCAATGTGGCATGGGCCGCCAATGGCATCGAGCAACTGCCGCCCATGGTGCGGCTGACGCCGCGCTCTGCATACACCCTGATGGCGGTTGGCAAATCATTCAAGGGTGCCAAGAGCGCTGCCAATTCGGGGCGACCGTCGCAGATTTCAATGCCAATGGCACCTTGTCCCGCCGCAGGCATCATGCGATCGGCATCAAAGCTGTGACGAATGCGTTCAGCCATGCCTAGGCGTTTGAGGCCCGCTGTGGCCAACACAATGCCGGCATATTGACCTTCATCGAGTTTGCGCAAGCGTGTGTCCAAGTTGCCACGCAGGGGTTCGATTTTCAAATCAGGTCGCAGGGCATGCAGCAGCACGGTTCTGCGCAAGCTGGAGGTGCCAACAACGGCGCCATGAGGCAAACTTTCGAGGGCGTCAAAATGGGGCGAGACCCAGGCATCGCGCGGATCTTCACGTTCTAAAATACAGGCTAGGGCAAAGCCTTGTGGCAAGTCCATGGGCACATCTTTCAAGGAGTGCACCGCAATGTGGGCCGAGCCATCTGCCAGTGCAACTTCAAGTTCTTTGATGAACAAGCCTTTGCCTCCCACCTTGCTTAAGGGCTGATCCAAAATCTGGTCGCCTAGGGTGGTCATGCCCAGCAAAGACACCTGATGTCCTTGGGCTTCAAGCAATTGCTTCACGTGATGTGCTTGCCACAAAGCCAGTCGGCTTTCGCGGGTTGCGATGGTGATGGTGGAGGTCATAAAGAAGGGCTTTGATTTCAGTTGGAAGACTTTAATTTTTTGGCAGCGTCGATGGCAAAGTAAGTCAAGATGCCATCAGCGCCGGCTCGTTTGAATGCCAGCAAGCTTTCCATCATCACGGCGTCGTGATCGAGCCAGCCATTTTGCGCGGCTGCTTTGAGCATGGCGTATTCGCCAGACACTTGATAAGCAAAGGTCGGGACCTTGAACTCTTCTTTGACACGGCGCACGATGTCGAGGTAGGGCATGCCAGGTTTGACCATCACCATGTCGGCGCCTTCAGCAATGTCAAGCGCCACTTCACGCAAGGCTTCGTCTGAATTGCCGGGGTCCATTTGGTAGGTTTTTTTATCGCTCTTGCCTAAATTGGCGGCTGAACCTACGGCGTCGCGGAACGGGCCATAAAAGGCGCTGGCATATTTGGCGCTGTAGGCCATGATTTGGGTGTTGATGTGGCCATGCGCTTCAAGTGCTGCGCGAATGGCGCCAATGCGGCCATCCATCATGTCGCTGGGTGCCACCATGTCGACACCCGCCTGTGCTTGTGCCAAAGCTTGCTGTGTGAGCACTTTGACAGTGGCATCGTTCAGGATGTAGCCCGCCTCGTCCAGCAAACCGTCTTGTCCGTGGCTGGTGTAGGGGTCGAGCGCAACGTCGGTCATGATGCCCAGCGTTGGAAAATGTTTTTTCAAAGTGGCCACCACATGCGGCACCAAACCTTTGGGGTTGGTCGCCTCGATGCCATCGGGTGTTTTAAGGTGTGCGCTGATGACTGGAAAAAGTGCCATCACAGGAATGCCCAACTCAACGCATTCTTCGGCCACATGCATCAGCAAATCCAGACTGACGCGATCGACGCCGGGCATTGATTTGACAGACTCGCGGCGGTTTTCGCCTTCAAGCACAAACACCGGATAGATGAGATCGTTGACACTGAGTGCATGTTCTCTCACCAGTCGGCGGCTGAAGTCTGTGCGGCGCAAACGGCGAGGGCGATGGGCGGGAAAGGATGTGGTCATGGTGTGGATGTCATCTCTGGTTGAGCAGTGCGTGGTCAAAGCCAATCGCGTTTCACGATGAAGTTTTGCATCAAATCGTGTTCGGGTGTGCCAGCTGGGGCTAGGTGTTGATAAGACCAACTGACCAAGGGCGGCATGGACAGCAAAATGGATTCTGTACGACCCCCTGATTGCAAGCCAAAATGCGTGCCGCGGTCCCAAACCAAATTGAATTCAACGTAGCGGCCGCGTCTGTAAAGCTGGTGTGCACGCTCCCTCTCACCGTAGGGTGTGTCCTTGCGTTTTTCTACCAGGGGCATGTAGGCGCTTAAAAATGCGTCGCCCACACTTTTCAAAACAGCGAAGCTTTTCTCGCTGCCGAACTCTGAGAAATCGTCAAAGAAAACACCCCCAATGCCACGTTGTTCGTTGCGGTGTTTCAAACAAAAATAGTCATCGCACCAAGCTTTGAAGCGGGGGTACAAATGTGCACCGTGTGGCGTCAATGCGTCTTTGCATGTTTGGTGAAAATGCACGGCATCTTCTTCAAAACCATAGTAGGGCGTGAGGTCCATGCCGCCACCAAACCAAGCCACGGTCTGGCCGTCTGCTGTTTTGGCTGACAGCATGCGCACATTCATGTGAACTGTTGGCGCGTAGGGATTGCGTGGATGAAAAACCAAGGAAACACCCATGGCCTCAAAGGGGGCGCCTGCCAACTCAGGTCTGTCGTGTGTGGCAGAAGGTGGCAGTTTGGGGCCTGTCACATGAGAAAAGCCACAGCCTGCTCTTTCAAACACAGCGCCGTTTTCAAGGATTTGCGTGATGCCACTGCCTTGCAAAGGCTCGCCGGGTGGCTTGTGCCAGTGATCTGACAAAAAGCTGCCGCCGTCCAAGTTGGCAATGCGTGTGGTGATGCTGCTTTGCAAGGATGTTAAGTAATTTCTAACGACTTGAGTGTCCATGTTCTCAATCTCAAAGTTCTTTCAAGCTTCGGTGGATGTGTTGGATCATTCGCCAACACACCAACAAAACCAAGGGGGTGCTAAATCCAGCCAGCATTTCTGGGTTGATGTTCATGCCGGCCGCCTTCAATGCTTTGCCCAGGTAAAGGCAGAGGCTGACGACGTAGTAAGTGATGGCGGCAATCGACAAGCCTTCCACAGTGGATTGCAGTCTGAGTTGCAGCGCTTGTCCGCGTGTGAGTTTTTCCAGCAGTTGCTGGTTTTGTGCTTCAGCCGCAATCTCGACGCGTGTTCGAAGTAAAGCGCTGGCGCGTGACACACGTTGGGCCAAAGCGGCCAAACGTTCAGAGGTAGCATTGACGGTGGCCATGGCCGGTGCCAAGCGGCGTTGCATGAATTCGCCCACCGTTTGAATGCCCGACAAGGGGCGTTCACGCATTTCAGAAATGCGTTCTTTCACAATGGCATCGTAGGCGCGTGCTGCCGAGAAACGGTAGCTGTGTTCAGCGGTGGTGCTTTCCACTTGTGCGGCCAAACTGGCCAAATCGCTTAGCAGCACCTCGTCGCTGGCGGTATTCGATTCAAGGCGCGAGGTGATCTCGACCAATCTTGCTTCTGTGGTTGCCAACTTGCTTGCCAGTTGCTTGGCCACAGGCAAGCTGAGCAAAGACATCATGCGGTAGGTTTCCAGTTCCAACAATCGCTGTGCAATGCGGCCGGCTCTGTTCTCGGATGTGCCAGGTGCAGCCATCACCAATATTCTTTCAAAGCCATCTGCGCCAATGCGCAAATTGGTGATCAGGTGTGAGTGCGAGTTGGCGTCGGCGGTGCGGCCCATTTTGGCGCCAATGACGGTTCCTTCGCCCAGCCACAATTTGGATTTGTAGATGGCATCTGGATCGTCCATGCCTTCGTTCAGCATGGCCAAGTGAATGGCTGTGATGGTTTTGCCCGGGATGCCTTTTAACCAAGCCATGCCCGTGGCAACGTGGGTGGCCAGGTCGGGCAAGGTGCTGCCCCAATGCGCATGCGCGGGCAATGCCTGAACAATGGTGTAACGCGTGAATTCGGTGTGGCGTTCCCAGATGATTTTGAACTGTTCACTTTGAAGTTGCAAAAAGTTGCCCTTCATTTGCTCGATGTCCAAACTGTCTTGATCGGCCAATTGCCGCAGGTGTTGGCATTCGTCAGAGACGCTGACACCTGCATTCAAGACAGCGACATAAACAATCAGGGCCGGCAGCTTGAAGGTGGCAGAGGGGCGCGTGTGAATTTCGTTGTGCAGCACAAAGCGTTGCGCATCGTCGATGGGCAAACAAGTCATAGAACGGTCACTCATATCGCTCCCTAATGGGTTTTCACCCCCTGATTGGGCCTTAAATCAGCCAAAAATAAACTAAGTGTCAACATCTATTGACATTTCTCAATGTATTACTATATTGACATCTAATTCTGTCACGTTTCGTTGACGGTTCCTCTGGGGGTGTCATGAGTCTATTAACAAGAGCGGAAGCGGCGCTGAAATTGCATTTCGACGCGGCTGCGGGCGCTGGTGCACCCCAACGGCTACAAGCCGCCATGCAACATGCGGTGTTTTCGGGCGGTGCGCGCATTCGCCCCCAGCTGTGCATGGCCGTTGCCACGGCCTGTGGCGACGATGCCCCCGAGTTGACCAATGCGGCCGCTGTCGCCTTGGAATTCATGCACTGTGCATCCTTGGTGCACGACGACATGCCCACCTTTGACAACGCCGATTTCCGCAGGGGACAACCCACGGTTCACAAGGCTTTCTCAGAGCCTTTGGCCTTGTTGACGGGGGATGGCCTGATCGTGATGGCCTACCAAGCGCTGTTGCAAGCAGGCCGGCCCTATCCAGACCGTCTCATTGAACTGATGGACAACCTGTCAAGAGGCGTGGGTTTGCCAAATGGCATTGTGGCGGGCCAGGCCTGGGAGTGTGAAACCACGGCTGATTTGGGGCAGTATCAACGCGCTAAAACGGGTGCCCTGTTTGTTTCTGCAACTTGTGCTGGCGCCATTGCCAGCGGTCAAGCGCATGAGCCATGGGCGCCGCTGGGTGCGTATTTGGGCGAGGCCTACCAAGTGGCCGATGACATTCGCGATGTGCTGGGCGATGTGGCCAGTTTGGGCAAACCAGCAGGGCAGGATGTCTTGAATGCAAGGCCCAGTTCGGCGCAAGCTTTGGGCTTGGAAGGCGCCATTCATCACTTTGACAGCTTGATCGCCAAAGCGGGTGACTCGATTCCGGATTGCAATTGCCGCGACATGTTGAAGCAATTGGTGCTGCATGAGTCAGAGCGATTGGTCCCCAAGTCGATGTGTGAGGACTACCGCAAACAAGCGGCATTGGCCAAGGCTGTCAAATGGGCGTGAATCACAAACTTGACTTGGCCACTTTGCCAGCCTCTGGACACGGTGCCGACGCTTGGCACGATCGATTTTTGGCGTGGCTAGAGCGGCTCTATGCCAGTCCACGCCTTTACAGTTTTTCACTCACCAATCCGCTCACGCGATGGGTGACGCGCCGTCGCACGCAGAAGCTGTTTGATTTGATGGCAGGCTTTGTGCACACCCAAGTGATGCTGGGTTGCATTCGACTCGACCTGTTCAAAATGTTGCACCAAGCGCCGGCCGATTTGCACCAAATTGCAGCCCGCGTCAACATGCCTTCGCCCGTGTTGCAGCGCCTGCTTTTATCGGCAGTCTCGCTGAATTTGTTGGAGTGCAGAAGTGGCTCACGTTTCGGCTTAGGCCCATTGGGTGTGCCTTTGGCGACGCACGACGGCATTGCCGCCATGATTGAGCACAACCATTTGTTGTACGCCGACATGCAAGATCCGGTGGGCTTTTTGAACAACGCATGGCAAGGCGACATGGCGGCCTATTGGCCCTATGCGCACGACGCCAATGCTGCCACGCGTGAGCCCCAAGACAAGTTCAGCCGGTACTCCGATTTGATGGCGGCATCTCAAGGTTTTGTGATCGAAGAAATCTTGTCCAGCTATTTCTTTGATGAACACCAATGCGTCTTGGATGTGGGTGCTGGCAAGGGTCGATTTGCCTCAGAAATGGCTGTGCATGCACCCCACTTAAAAGTCAAATTGTTTGATTTACCACCCGTGTTGGAACTGGCCAAAGCCAACGTTCAGCAACGTGGTTTGAGCGATCGGATGAGTTTTCACCCAGGCAGTTTTTTGCACGACGATTTGCCCACAGGCGCCGATTTGATCACGCTGGTGCGCGTGGCCCACGATCACCCTGATGACGTGGTGCGCCAGTTGCTGCAAAAAATTCATGCAGCACTCCCATTGGGGGGTGTCCTGTTGTTGGCAGAACCCATGGCGCAAGCCCTGTCCGAGTCTTATGCCGGCCCTGCCCAGTCGGACGCGTATTTCCACTTTTACCTGCTGGCCATGGGGGCAGGGCGCCTTCGCACCCCTGAAGAGCTGATGCATTTGATGGCAGAGGCCGGATTTGGCCAGATTGAGCATTTGCCCAACGCCATGCCCATCCATGCGCAGCTTATTGTGGGCAGAAAATCTAAGTGTTTACCCTAATAAACATGAATATATGTAAACATTGTTTGACACAAATTGATGTAACGCAAAGAATACAGTTATGAAAGCCACCGCAGTCGTTTTTGACAACCCCAAGCAATTGTCGCTTCAGGCATTGGATTTGCCTTCTTTGCAAGAAGGCCAAGTCGAAGTGGCTGTGCAGTACAGCGGCATCAGCACGGGCACAGAGCGCATGTTGTGGGATGGCAGCATGCCGCCATTTCCCGGCATGGGTTACCCCCTCGTGCCGGGCTACGAAACCGTGGGTCAAGTGGTGCGTGCCCCTCAAGGCGCCAAGCTCAAAGAAGGCCAAACCGTGTTTGTCCCCGGCGCCAATTGCTTCACAGGTGTTCGAAGTTTGTTTGGTGGCGCTGCATCGCGTTTGGTGGTTTCAGATCAAAAAGTTCTGCCTGTTGCCAACGACCTCGGCAGCGATGCTGTGCTGTTTGCATTGGCCGCTACGGCGTATCACGCGGTATCGGGTGGTGGTCAGCATGAGCCGTACAACCCGCCCGATTTGATCATTGGTCACGGCGTCATGGGCCGTTTGTTGGCGCGACTCACCGTGGCTGCTGGCTTCCCAGCCCCCACTGTTTGGGAAACCAATTCTGAGCGTGCAAAAGGTGCTGAAGGCTACAAGGTCATCAACCCTGCAGACGACGATCACAAAGCGTATCAGGCCATCTACGACGTCAGCGGTGATTCGTCATTGCTCGACAAACTCATTCAAAGAATTCGTCCCGGCGGTGAAGTGGTGCTGGCAGGTTTTTACAAAGACAACTTGCAATTCGCCTACGCACCCGCCTTCATGCGTGAAGCACGCATTCGCGTTGCTGCCGAATGGAAGCGTCCCGATTTATTGGCAGTCAATGAATTGGTCAACAGCGGACAACTTTCCCTCAAAGGTTTGGTCACTCATGTCCAAACCTCCAACTCTGCCACCGTTGCGTATGAGACCGCGTTCGGTGATGTTTCTTGTCTCAAGATGGTCCTTGATTGGAGCGCACACGCATGAACACACAAACTACCACCGAGCACACC
>CANGCI010000002.1 GCA_947451995.1 Comamonadaceae bacterium
GACCATTGGCGTCAGACTGAATTGATTCGCGCGCGCAAGTTGATCGAAAAAGGACAACCCCTTGAAGAGGTCTTGGAATCTTTTTCAATCGGACTGATGAAAAAAATGCTAAATGGTCCGTTGCGAGAACTTCACCATGCTGAAGTTGAGCAAAGAGACAAAGCGCGGGAAGCTGTGCGAAAAATGTTCCTCAACGCCTAACAGACCCATGCGTGTTCTTTTGTTGGGTGCATCGGGCACCATCGGCCTTGCAACAGCCCGAGCATTGATGCAACAAGGCCATCAACTGGTTTGTTTTTTGCGAAAGCCCCGCTTCCTCACTGAGTTGCAGGGTGCCGAGCTGCGATATGGCGATCCCTGCAATTTAGAGTCCCTCAAGCGAGATGCTTTTTGCAATGCGCCATTTGATGCTGTGGTTTCTTGCCTAGCGTCGCGTACGGGAACGCCTCAGGATGCTTGGGCTGTGGATTATCAGGCCCACCTGTTTGCCCTGGAAGCCGCCAAAGCGGTGGGTGTGCGTCAATTTGTGCTGCTGTCGGCCATCTGCGTCCAGAAGCCTTTGTTGGCATTTCAAAAAGCCAAGTTGGCCTTTGAGTCCGCCTTGATTGAATCCGGTTTGACGTATTCAATTGTGCGGCCCACCGCGTTTTTCAAATCGCTTGCGGGTCAGCTGGCGCGCGTTCAAAAAGGTAAAGCCTTTCTCATCTTTGGCGATGGCAGACTCACGGCTTGTAAGCCGATCAGCGATGATGATTTGGGTGATTTCATCGCAGGGTGTTTGACAGATGCGAGCAAGCACAATCAAATTCTGCCGATTGGCGGACCCGGTCCGGCCATTACACCGCGCGATCAAGGTGAGTTTTTATTCCGGCAACTTGGCAAGCCCGTCCAATTTAAAAGTGTGCCTGTCGGCCTGCTTGATTTCATCATTGGTGTGCTGGATGTGCTTGGCAAAATTTCATCCAAAGCGGCTGATAAAGCTGAGCTGGCACGCATTGGGCGTTACTACGCAACAGAGTCGATGTTGGTTTGGAATGCGGACTTGCATCAATATGAGGCAGCGGCGACGCCATCGCACGGACAACAAACTTTGTTTGACGCTTATGCAGTATGGCTTAGGGGTGAGGCAGCGCCTGATCGACGTGAGCATGCTGTTTTTTAATGCATTCACTACAGCGCCAAACTGGCCTCTATCTTTAGTTCTAGGGGTAAGTGACTAAGTGAATATTTCTCAGATGAGAAAATTTTTTCACCGCTCAATTTGAAAACTATTGCGTTATTTTAAAAACTCTCCAAACCAGAGACTGGGTGTTAACCCTGTTTCAAATTTACACGCAAGAATTCATTGTTCCGTCTGAAATTTCATTTCAAATTTCACGACTTAAATCAGATGGAGCGAAACATGTCTTGGACTATCACAGACAAACATCGAACATTCAGTTTGAATGCCTTCAAACCACGGACGATGTTGCTAACGACCTCGGTTGCTTTGGGCTTAGTCGCCTGCGGCACCAGTGATTTTGTATTTGCACCGCCCAACATTCCTGCTGCCAAGTCGGCCATTGTTGCCCCTGAACTGACCACTTCATGCCCGATCGTGGCTTCCTACATTGAGTCCTTTGTGACCAAAGGGACAGGACCTGCTTTCAATGGTGCGCAATTCGGTGCAGTGGGCAGCTACAAGTACATCTTGGCCGAAGCCACCGGCAAGGTCAACGCCAATGACCCCTGCATTTCAACCATTGTGGATTTGAAAAATTCAGCAGATGCCTCAGGCCTCGTCTCTTATAAATTTGACGTGGTGATGTTGACGCCAACGGACGCCAGCAAAGGCAATGGCTCCTTGCTCTACATTGTGAACAACCGAACCAATTCAAGCGCATTTGAAGCCTTGAACGATGGCTCTGGCAACGACTTGTTTAGCAATGTTGCCCCAGTCATCCCAACCAGTGGAGCCGATGTCGTCACAGGCGTTGGTGCTGGCAATGCTTACTTGATGAAGCAAGGCATGACCGTGGTGTTCTCGGGTTGGCAGGGCGATCGTCCCTCCACTTTGAGCGGCTCTAGCGCGGCCATTACCAGCAGTACGAAATGGTATGCGCCAGGCATGACATTGCCCGTTGCCAAAGACAACGGTGCAAAAATCACAGGCACCGTTCAAGACGAATTCATTGCCGACAATGCCACCAGCAATTTGCTGGGTACCTATTACCCACGTGTTGCCAACACACCCGCTACCTTGACGATCCGAAGAACGGCCACTGATGCACCTATTACCGTGGATGCAAGCATGTGGACGTATACAGCGGGTACAGGCGTTGCAGAAGGTGGCAACACCGGTGCAACAGGTTTTGGCTACGTCACCATTGACCGTGCCAAAGTACGCGCAACTGCCGCTTATGCGGCTGCCTTAGATGCAGGCAGTGACAACGGCGCCATTTATCACTTCAATTACACCGCCACCGATCCGAAGCCCATGGGCTTGGGCTTTTTAGGTGTCCGCGATTTGATTTCGTTTTTCAAGTATGAAAAAAATGACCTGACAGGCAATGTCAATCCAGTGGCAGGTGTGATCAACACGGCACTGGGAACTGGCATTTCGCAATCAGGTCGATTCTTGCGTGATTTCTTATGGCAAGGTTTTAATACAGACAAACAGCTCCGTACGGTGTTTGATGGTTTGCTGCCTTTGGTGGGGGGTTCACGCAAAACTTACACCAACTACCGCTGGTCAAAGCCAGGTGATTATTCTCGCCAGCATGAAACGCATTACACCCCCGGTGATCAGTTTCCATTTGCCTATTCAACCATCACGGATCCTTTGACGGGCAAAACCGATGGTTTGATGAAAAAATGCGCTGAGACCAACAACTGTCCCAAAGTCTTCCAATACGACAGTCCTATTGAGTTTGGTGGTGCTCGCGCCTCTTTGGTGTCCACAGATGGTGCAGGCAAAGACATTGAGATTCCTAGCAATGTGCGTTTGTTCTACGCAGCAGGAACTTCTCACGGTCCGCTTCAGCTGGCAGCCAATGCCAAGTCGCAACCTGATTACACGGTGGACAGGGCAGTCGCTGCCACAGCAGTCTCCACCTCACCCAGTGCCTTGAATGCCAGTACTGCTTTGTATCGTGCCTTGCTGACTAATTTGGACGGTTGGGTTAAAGGCAGCGCTACGCCATTGGCCAGCAGTTGGCCCAAAGTGGCTGATGGCACGATGGCGGTCCCCACCAGCGATCCCAAAAGCTTGAGTGCCATTGACCTTTCTGTTTTGGGCTTGGCCTACAGCGGCGTCTACAACACTTTGACGGTCAACGACGAAAGTGTGATTCCAACGGCGCCAAGCAACAAAGCTTATGTGGTGCACCTGCCAACTCAAGATGGCCAAGGTAACAGCAAGGTTGGCGTGAAAATGCCTGACAGTGCCACGCCCCTTGCAACATTTGTGGGTTACAGCATTCGAAAGCCAGGCTTTGTGGCAGGTGATCAGAATGGCTTGAGCTCTTCGCAGTTGGCTTTTGCTGTCAATACCAGTGCCAAAAATAAAGCCGATACTCGCAAGAGTGTGCAAGAGTTGTATGGCACGCGAGATGGCTATGTGGCAGCATGGAATGCATCTGTCGACAAGTTGGTCGCAGACAAGCTGATGCTGCCTGACGATGCATTGGCCTACAAAAACCGTGGTTTGATGCAAGCTTCTCAACCCAACTTCTTAACTTTGGGTCAATAAACCGCTTCGTTCTAAGCAAAAAGCCACTGACTGAAGGTCAGTGGCTTTTTTTCTTGCCAATATGAAATTGACTTGTTGATGGTTGTGGTGATTTTTGGGTTCTACAATGGTCCATGATCATTCTTCAACACATCCCCATTTGGGTCTTTCTAATTTTGGCTGGACTTTTGTGGCTGGGACTATCAGCCCGCAAAGATCGCATGATCAGATGGCGCGTTCCCATCATCGTTCCTGTTGCATTGACGATCATGGCCATCACCTCCTTGTTGGCGCAATATGGCGCTACGGAATTGCTGCTGCCCGCTTTGGTGTCGTGGGGCGGTGTGTGTGCCTTGGTTTCCTGGCTTTTTGCAAATCGCCCGTTGCCAGAGACAGTTCAATATGACCCTGAAACAGCCAAGTTTCAATTGCCAGGCAGCTACGTGCCTCTGGCCATGTACATGGGGATTTTTGCGTTCAAGTTCATGGTGGGTTTCATGTCGGGCATGCGAATGCCCATCGTGAACGAGCTGCTCTTTGTGCTGAGCATCAGTGCCGTATACGGCTTGTTTTCTGGTTTGTTTTTGTCTAACGCTTGGCGCTTGTTCAAACTAAGGTCCAACACGCTCGGCCTCTGATGCGCTTCTCAAGCGCTTGTATTTCAACCCCTTGGGCACCATCCATGGTGGTTGGACTTCAACGCTGCTCGATTCTGCATTAGGCTGTGCGGTTCACACCAAAATGCCCGTGGGGCGGGGTTACACCACGGCAGAGTTGAATGTCCACATGGTGCACGCCATTACACCCAAGGTTGAGCGTGTGCGTGCCATTGCCGAGGTGCTGCACTGCGGTCGCCAGTTGGCCACCGCGCAAGCTAAGTTGGTAGGTCCTGACGGCACCCTTTACGCACATGCATCCTGCACGTGTCTTGTGTTTGAGATGAAGTGAGTCAGTTCTAGCGAGCCAATATTGACTCGCCAACTTACAACTTGAAAACCAAGGCTGTCACGTCGTCTCGACGTGGTTCTTTACCTTGCCATTGCGCAAAGTCTTCTTGAATGTGCTTTGCAATTTGTGCTGCATCCATCGCGTGGTGCTTTTTCAGCACAGCTTCCAATCTTCGATGACCATAGGCTGATCGCTTACCATTGTGCGATCCGATTTGATCAATCAAGCCATCGGTCACGATCACAAAAAGGTCTTGTGGGCTATAGCTGATTATTTGAAGTTGAGGTTGCTGTGCTTCCTGCAGTGTTTCAACATAGCCCAAACTGCAGCGTTGGACGCCATGTCGAATGCATTCACCTTGCGACGTGACTTGAATTAGCCCAATTTTGGCGCTTGCAAATTCAATGCACCGCGAGGGCGGATCGATTCTCAGAATGACGGCGTCGCAACCATCGTTGCTTTCGCTGTCGAGTCGATCCTGATTGAGGCCGTGGCGTACGTAGTGGTCCAAGGAGAGCAAAGCTTGCGCAGGGTTCTCTGTGGTGTCTTGCGCGTAGATTCGCTCAAGTGAGTTGCTCACAAGCAATGACAGCATGGCGCCTGGAACCCCATGACCTGTGCAATCTGCAACAGCCAATACAAAGGGGCCCTGTTGTGTCGAAGAGGAAATCCACCACAGGTCGCCACCAATGGTGTCTCTGGGTTCCCAAATCGCTGCAAACGATTCAAAGCGATTGTCAATTCGAACGGAGCGCGGTAATTGGCCTCGTTGCAAACGGCTGGCATAGTTCACAGAATCCAGAACTTCTTTGTGTGCGGCATTGAGTGCTTTGTGCTGCGTTTGCAATTCTCGGGTGCGTTCTTCAACGGTGGCTTCTAACAGCTTGGTTTGATTTTCTGCAGCCTCGCGCTGTGCGACCAATGTGGCGCTCAGTTTTTTCTCAATCCCACGTGTTCTGGCGTGGATTGAAAAGTGGGACACCAAGGCCCCGAGCAATATAGCGATGGCCTGCAAAACATAAGTGTCGCTGAGCAACAGGGTTAAATTGGAATCGGTCCAATCTTTGAGCAGGTGGACACCTTCCATGCTCATGAGGGATAAAAACCATAAAGGCAATACGCTTGTCGCAAATACGATTGAAAATTTGGCGGTTCGTAAGCCTTGTTTGAGTCGCATGACAGCGCAATAAATGGTGGCAGTTAGCATGCAAATGAAAAAAACATGCGAAGGCCATCTGAAAAGAGCCGGGCTGATCTCATGCTCAAAGAAGTAAGCAATGACAAAACGCAATCCTTCAAAAGCGATGAAAAGATTGCTGAAAAAATGGAATCTTGGAAAGTAGCGTTGTGTGCCTAGAAAAGCGCGACCAAATCCAAAATACATGACCAGCTGCAAATACGATATCAAGCCCATCCAAAACACATGACTGGGCATGATGCCAATGGTGCTGGGTTGCTGATCAAATGCCAATTCAAACAAGCGCTGCCCATCTTGAATGGGTAACATGATGATTTGTAAAAATCCTAAAAACAACCACGTGCTGTAAATGACAGACACAATGTCGCGTTTAAAAAACAGGCTTGAACAAGAACTCATGACCAAAGCCAAAATAATCCCTGCAAACAGGCCTTCAATGTAAAGGCCTAATTTGCGGAGTTCTAAGTAAGTGGCTCGGTCATAAAATTGCAGATTGAAATTGGTTGCTGTGAATGTGCTGTTCGAATTCAAGCGAGACAACAGCAAGACCTCTTCATTTTTGGGCAATGTGAATACAGGATTACGGCTTAAAGAGGTGTCCATGGTGAACACAGATGGATTGATGTCATTCATGTGCAAGGGAACATGGGTGCTGTAAGGCCCATTCAATTCTTTGGCTTGGCCATTAGCGTCGATCACAAAATGTTGGTAACGCAGCCAATGAATGCCTTCCTTGTTGACAAAGGCGTTCACCACAATTTCTCTGTCTTCCCCCAATCGGTTGACCAATCGTTGGGCAACCCAGTAGTGAGACTTGGGCTTGATGGCTTCTACCGTGTCTGCTGGCTGAAATTCAGTCAGGCGTTTGCGCACGTCTTCGAGCGTGGCTGTGCCAGCTTTGTCCTCCAACACCAGCGCATTGAGTTTGTCGGCAAAGAAGATCGTGGTGTTGGGTCCTACCTCAAGCGGAGATTGTGCCCATGAACAAACTTGCCCCAGTATGGTGCAGGTCAAAAGACAAAATTTGAGCAGCAACAGAGGGTGCTGCCAAAGTCTGGCATTGAAATGGCAGCGGGGTGTTGTCATCGATTTGTGAGATTTGACGTGCCAGAAATTATCAAACGAATTGACGGCAATCGGATGGCTTGATCATAAGTACTTGCCCGAGGAAGTCAGAAATTGACAGAACCTATAATTTGCCCTCTATGGTCATTTGGATAAGTCTGGGCCAACTGATCAACCTTCAGTTTTGTTATAAATATGAAAATCAATCAATACCAATATCTCGATGGCGCTTGGGACCAAGCATTTGAACCCACCACTGGCAATGCTTGGATATTGGCCTTTGGTCAGCGCGGCGTTCTGAGTGAGGCCGTTTCTTCGCTTCAAAAGGCTTACCCCAATGCATCATTGGTGGCATCGTCGACCAGTGGCGAAATCCATGGCGACGAAGTGCATGACAACTCAGTCACGGCCAATGTGGTTGTTTTTGACAAAACCACCACCAAATTGGTTGCATTCCATTGCCCTAACTCGGCCAGCAGTGCCGCAACAGGTGAGCAATTAGGCAAGGCGCTTGCAGCGCCTCATTTAAAGCATGTGTTTGTGGTGTCCAACGGCCTCACTGTTAACGGTACAGCGCTGGCATCGTCTTTGCAGCAAGCGGTGGGCGCTGGCGTTTCCATTTCGGGTGGCCTTGCAGGCGATGGTGCCGATTTCAAAGAGACCCTGGTCATTGCAGGTGCAGAGACTGCAACTGATTTGGTGGCTGCCGTTGGCTTTTATGGCGAAGAGTTAAGTGTGTCCTGCGGCTCCTGGGGCGGTTGGCAACCGTTTGGCCCTATTCGCGTGGTGACCAAATCGGAAGGATCTGTATTGCACGAACTGGACGATAAAAGCGCTTTGAGCAAGTACAAAGAATACTTGGGTGAGCAAGCGGGTAGCTTGCCCGCCAATGCGTTGTTGTTTCCCATTTTGATTCAACCCGCTAACTCAGATCGCAAAATGGTCAGAACAGTGTTGGCCATTGACGAGGAAGCCCAAACCATGACCTTTGCAGGTGATGTGCCTTTGGGTGCAACCGTGCAATTGATGCGCTCGAACACCGAGAGTTTGGTCGATGGCGCTAAATTGGCGGCAGAAAAATCGCATGAAGGCCGAAGCGATCAGGCGCAACTGGCCATTTTGGTGAGTTGCGTTGGCCGCAAGTTGGTGATGAAGCAGCGTGTTGAAGAAGAGGTTGAAGCCGTGCGAGAAGTTCTGGGCGCACAGGCGGCTGTGACTGGCTTTTACTCTTATGGTGAATTGTCGCCACGCCAAACAGGTGCACCTTGTGACCTTCACAACCAGACCATGACGGTGACATTGTTGAGCGAGGCTTGATGCCTGCAACGCATCGCCTTCTTCAGCGGCAAGTTAAAAAGCACTTGGGTGGTGCCGTTGCTCCCGAGTTGGAGGCGTTTGTCCAAGCGGTCGATGGGGCTTACATTGACATGGACAACGACAAGTCCATGGTTGAAAGAAGCCTTGAGTTGTCTTCCAAAGAGCTGGAAGAACTCAATGATGCCGTTCGAAAAAAACAAGAAGAACTGGCTGTGGCCATGCAGCAAATCATGGAGTCTTTGCAATACGCCAGCAGGTTGCAAAGAGCTCAGTTGCCGCAGACCGATCGCTTTGTTAATCGCCTCAGAGATTTTGCGGTGCTCTGGTCTCCTAGAGACACCATTGGGGGCGATTTGTGGTGGATTTCGCCCGGTGATTCAGAGGGCCGTTTCAGCATTGTGGTGGTCGATTGCACCGGTCATGGTGTGCCTGGTGCCATGTTGTCTTTACTTGCCAGCACATCACTCGAGCAAATATATGGACATCACCGTGAACCAGGGCCTGCTGAGGCTTTGATGCAATTGGACCATGTCATTCGCAAGGGTTTGAACCAAGACAAGGCTGGTGCCAGCAGTGACGATGGTTGCGATGGTGCCATTTTGCAAGTCGATCCAACGACTCAAAAAATATATTTCGCAGGTTGCAGAATCGATTTGTATTGTGCAGAAACCGATGCCACCGTCTTGCGATTGGGGGCCGAACGCTTTTCAATGGGCTATCCGGATGATGTGTTTCGCAAACCACAGCAGCACGAGATGACGTGGCAAAACAATGCCATGTATGTGATGTCTTCCGACGGCCTGTTGGATCAAGTCGGTCGAAACGAAAATGGTAATTTGAGATCTTTTGGTCATCAACGTTTGATGAAAGTCTTGGCCCAAAATGCAAACAGTGGTTGCACAAGCACCATCAATTCGGTTTCGGATTCTTTGAAGCAATGGCAAGGCGCAGAAAGTCGTCGTGACGATGTCACCGTGATTGCATTTGTATTGCCCAGTTTTGAAGAATTGAAAGCCCTTAACAAGCCTTCTCCAACAACATAAATCGGAGTAGATATGGAAATTCAAAGTGTCATTGACATGCGCCGTGAGATGCGCCAAGAGGGGGTCATCATGGCCTACAACGGCGAGATTTCAGATGAGCTCATGGTTTCCTTGGGTGTGATTTTGCGAAATCATTTTGAAGCCATGGGAGAAGGGCAGAAGAAAGCGCGTTCTGTGTTTTCTGTCTTTGTCGAACAAGTACAAAACTTGATTTGGCATACCCGCGGTGAAGAACGTGCGGCGGGCATGATCGTCATTGCAGAGCAAGGCAATGAAGTGACATTGGTTTGTGGTAACCGGGTTGACCGCGAAAAAGCGGACGTCTTGCGTCAAACATTGGAATCGATTCAAGGTGTCGACAAAGAAACCATTCGTCAGTTGTATCGTGAGGGCTTGTCAAAGTCAGGCAGCCATGATGGTCCTGGTGCTGGTTTGGGATTGTTGCAACTTGCCAGGCAGTCGACGCAACCACTCTCCTTTGCATTTGTTGAGACAGACGAAGGCGATGTTGAATATTTCTTGGCAGCACGTATTTGAGGACGGACAACATGATTCAATTTGAAATTCCTGGTTCAGACAGAACACCTCACATCCAAGTACGTGCTGAAGGCGGTCTGATCTCGTTTGAAGGCGAGTCCTATCCAGAAGACGTGGCAACTTTTTACGGCCCTGTTGTCAATGCCATCACTGAATTGATGGCTGTTGCGCAAGAGGTCAATGCATCATTTCATTTGATTTATGTGAACAGCAGCAGCATGAAAGCTTTGTATCGAATTTTTGAGCTGCTGCAGAAAAAACATGAGTCTGGTGCACCCATCAAAATTGATTGGAAATTTGAAGAAGACGATGATGTGATGCAAGAGTTGGGTGAAGATTTCAAAGATCGTTTCCCTGATCTGAACTTCAATTTTCTTGCGCTTTAATTGCTGGACTTGCTTTGACCTCTTTTGATCTTTACGCCAGAGAAAATGCGCTGATCGAGGAAGCGGTGACAGCCTTGTCCAGCGGATCGGTGGACACGCTGGACGATTATGCAAAGCGCTTGCTTGAACAACTCAAGCTCACTTTGAGTGAGAACCAACAATTGGTCAGGCATGCAGATCGTCAGCAAGCCAAGCTGGTGGACTTGAATCGAAATTTGAAACTCAAAACGCAAGAGGTTGAGCAGCGCGGTAAAGCCTTCGAGGAGTTGTCCAACAAGCTCAGCAAGTATTTGCCACCTCAAATTCACAAAGCTTTATTTTCTGGACAACACGACACCAAAGTTGCCACTCAGCGAAAAAAACTGACGGTTTTTTTCAGTGACATCAAAGAATTCACCACCTCTGCCGAGTCACTTCAGCCTGAGGCCTTGACTGAGTACCTCAATGAGTACTTCTCGGAGATGACCAAAATTGCACTTGAATACGGTGCAACCATCGACAAGTACATTGGCGATGCCATGATGCTGTTCTTTGGGGATCCAGATACTCGCGGTGTGGCTGAAGATGCCATTGCGTGTGTTGAGATGGCTGTCAAAATGCAAAGCCGGATGCGCGTCCTGGGTGAGCAGTGGAAGAAACGCGGATTTGAAACCCCCTTCATCATCCGCATTGGTATCAATACGGGTTATTGCAATGTCGGTAATTTTGGTAGCGAAGAGCGCCTCAGTTACACCATCATTGGTGGTGAAGTGAACATCGCTCAACGCCTTGAATCGAATGCAGAGCCGGGTGGCATTCTGATGAGTTATGAAACCTATGCCCATGTAAAGCACCTCTATCAGGCAGAGGAAAAACCATCGATGCACCTGAAAGGTATTTCGCGCGAAATTAAAACCTTTGCTTTGCGTGATCGAATCGATGCAGGGCAAGAGACTTTGAAATGGTCGCACCCTGCAGGTGTTCAAATCAGTGTGTCGCCAGAACAAATGGATTCTCGTTCGCGTGAAGAGCTGGCGTCTCAACTGGCAGACATTGCGCGGCAGTTGGGTCAATACGCAACGCCACAACCATCCCCCAAGATATGACAAACAATCCTTTGTGCTTTGCAGTCGATTCAGAAAAGCTTGGCAAGTTGGGCATTAATTTTTTGCGCTCCAGTGAGGGTGCTGCCGCCCTGAAAGCAGGTCAACTCAAGGGCGAAGAACGCTTGTTTTTAAGCCTTCTTGGCACGCCCCTTCTCAATGCAACCCTGATTTTGCCTGGGAAAAAAATCATCGAAGCTGGCAATCAGTTTGAAGATGCCTACTTCGTGATCAATGGTGAAGTTCAAATTCAGCAAGGAGAAAAATCATTCCGATTGGGCGCAGGATCTGTCCTGGGCCTGGCAGAGGGCATGGTGGGTTTGGCCGCACGCTACACGGCCACTGCGCTAACCCCTGTCCAAGTCAAGATGATTCCATTTCACAAAGTGGACAGCATTGTCAAAGTTTTGCCGCCTGAACTTCGCGCCATCATGGTGACCATCATTAAACGCAATCTGGCCGTGTCCTGAAATGAAGGTGTTGGCATGAGCAATTTTCAAATTGAAGAATTTTCCGCAGGTCAGACCATTTTTAAATTGGGCGACCCTGCAACACACCTTTATTTTTTGGAAAAAGGTGAGGTTGAACTGATTGACAAAAATGAGCGTGTCTTTGGTGTGATTCCTCAGGGGCAGTCGTTTGGTGAAGCTGCTATTTTGTCCGGTGGCATCCGCGGTGCCTCCATTCGTGCAAAAGGTGATGTGGCTTGTAAAAAGATCAACAACCAAGAGGCTGCTGAGTTGCTGAGTACTTATTCACCTTTGCTGGTTGTGATCATGGAGGCATTGTTGTTGCAGCAAACCATGAACAATGCTGTTAAAAATACCTGATGTCCGGTGATCTGAAGGCCGATATGAACTTGTTCTTAAATCCCAAGGAAGCAAGTTGGCCTAACGCCTTTGATCATGCAATTGGCGTATTGCATGCCTCTTGGCCAGTTCAGTGGTGTGGTTTACCTCAAGTGCTTGAAGCGTGCATTGACCATTTAGACCTTCAGCACCATGCCCTAACGCCTGACGTTCAGAACTTGTTAGCAGCTTCGCGTGAGATTGCCGATCAACTCGAGCAATTGAGCCTCAATACGTCTGCGTACACTGAACCGCGCTATCACAACCGACTCCATACGGCCGATGTTTTGGCATCCATGACTTTGTTGGTGGCCATAGAAACCCAGCTTCAATCTGACAGGACTCCGGATTGGTGCGCTGCAGCTTTGTTGGCTGCGGTGGCTCATGATTTTGCGCATCCCGGTCGTGTGAACTCAAAACCATCTGAGTTAGAGCAATCTTCGATGTTGGGCGTGTTGCCCATTTTGAAGAAGCACCATGTCAAGTCTGAATGGATTGAATGTATCGAATATGTGGTTCTCAGATCTGACTTTGCCCTGGTAGCAGAAAATCATCGCCTCGTGGAAGGTCAATCATTTGCATGGCACCAAGATTGGCTTGCAGTACTTCTGAATGAAGCCGATATTTTGGGCAGCAGTGTTTCTGCCTTCGGTGAATCCTTGGGCCATGCATTGTCAGATGAATGGCGCATGATTAATTTTCCCCCTTTTTCAACGGTTGCCACACCCGATGGCCGTCGTAAATTTTTGCAGAGTTTGAAGTTCTCAAGCAATGCTTCCCGTATATTGGGTGTGCAAGAGAGAATCACTGGGCAACTGATGCGCTAGTGTTTTCGTTTAAAACCATACAACGCCCAGTTCTTAGGAGTTAACGTGATGAGCATTATTTTGAAGCAGCCAGTCACTGGCCCAGCAGCTTGGACGGGTAAGGACATTCAAAACGACACCAGTTGGATCGAGCAACTTCAGGCTTCAGACATTCAAGCTTTGGATGAAGCGCTTGCAACACTCAAATCTAAAGGCCGTTATTTGCGCCAATATCTGGAGTTGGGCTGCGACATCAAAGGCGTGCCCTTGTCAAAGGTGGAAATGGAAGCCCTCGATTGTTTCGACCGCATCATGCATTCACCCGAAATTCGCGTGGACATGTTGATGGAGCCTGGCGATCTGCAGTTTGCCAACAACTATGCAGTGCTGCATTCACGCACTGAGTTTGAAGACCATGACGATGTGGCGCAGCGTCGACGAATGTTGCGCTTGTGGTTGAAGATGCCAAATGCCAGAGAGTTGGCACCAGAGTTTCCGGGGCGCAATGGGTTTCCGATGCCAACTGCGGCTTGATCATTTTTCGCAATGACGTTGAATCAACAGCCATCCACTCTAAGTGTCGAGCAACTGAACACACTTGCAAAGCAAGTGTCTCATCACTGCACATGCGCACTGAAAATCTGCAAAGGCTGGGAAAGCGTGCCCGACGCGCGCTGGCCGGCTGCCCAAATGCAAGCTGCAGGCACCCTCAGGCAAGAACTACCCGAAGGTCAAATGGAATTGACCTTCGAAGAATTCCACCCTAACGGCACGCGCTATGACTCACCTAACGCGCCCATTGCAGTGGACTACTTTCCCTACAACCGCTGCGATGTTTTCAAGTGCAGCACATGCCAATGTGCTGTCTTGAAGTACACCGAGTACGGTGGTTATTACGTGGACACGCGAGCCAGGTTGGTCGATCCTGAAATGATCGTGGCACGCTCAGCAGAAGCCTGAGCCGCCACCACTTCCGCCACCATGTCTGCTGTCACGGCAGACAATGTCCAACCTAAGTGACCGTGACCTGTGTTGTAAAACACATTGGCAGCTTTGCCACGACCCACGCGGGGCATCATGTTGGGCATCATGGGACGCAAGCCAGCCCATGGCACCACGGAGCGGGTGTTGATTTTGGGGAAGCACTGGTTGACCCAATCGACCAATGGCTTGATGCGGTCTGCGCGAATGTCACGGTTATAGCCGTTGAATTCTGCAGTGCCTGCCACACGGAATCGGTCGTCGCCTAAACGGCTGGTGACCAACTTGGTTTCATCGTCCAGCAAGCTGACCTGCGGTGCGCCTGTTTGGCTTTCGGCGTCGTTCAAATTGACAGTGATGGAATAGCCTTTGACAGGGTAGATGTTGACGCGGTCACCCAGTTGCGCAGCAAACTGCTTGCTGGCCACACCTGCGCAGACCACCACGCTGTCAAAGGTGTGAATGCTGGTAGGCGCATCGGAATGGGCCACGGTGATCTTGATCTGGTCGTTGTCGTTTTGGATGTTCTTCACATCTTGGTCGTACAAGGTGCGAACCCCCCAACGCTGGGCAGCCAAGGCCAAACCATTGGTGAACTTGTGAATGTCGCCTGTGGAATCACTTTCTGTGAAATAGCCACCGTAGTACTTGCCAGCCAAGGTGGGTTCGATGGCTTTCATTTCTTCTGGTGTGACTGCATGGCGAGGCAGGCCACCCTTGGCCAACATGTCTGACACTTTGCCTGCGTGGTCAAAGCCTTTTTTGTCGCGGTAAATGTGCAAGATGCCTTGCTTCTTTAAATCGAAATCAATGTTTTCAGCTTGTGCCCAAGCGAACAAATGTTGTCGTGCTGCCACAGCCAGTTTGGCTGTTTCAATGGTGTTCTTTTCGTAAGCCGCCATGGAAGCCATGAACTCTGCAAACCAAGAAATTTTGTGCCAACTGGGTTTGGGATTGACCAGCAGCGGCGCATCACTTTTGAGCATCCACTTCAAGCCCTTGACGATGGTGGAGGGATGGGTCCAAACTTCTGCGTTCGAGGCAGACAGCTGTCCGCCATTGGCAAACGACGTCTCCATGGCGGCATAGCGGTGACGCTCAAACAAGGTGACAGAGAAGCCGCGCTTGGCCAGTGCATAAGCAGTGGTGACGCCGGTGATGCCGCCGCCCACAATGGCAATAGTTTTCATGATTCAGATCTTTCAAAACGTCGAAGGGTTGAGCCATGACACAACTGTGCCAGTGGCGCCCCTTCTGTTTTGGACCTGAGAGATTCACAACACGCTGGGGTGTTGCTTGCTCCTGCGGTGGGTTTGCGGACGAAAACGCAAACCACTCTTCAGAATGAAATATGACATCGGTCCTTTTGCCTGAGAGTTTCCGGGGCGGTTGCTCCTTCGGCGTTGCTTTTAAGCAATCTCTCCCGATGCCACTGATGAGATCAATTTACACCTTGAGGAATTCCCTCGTCAAGTGAATCCAATAGTCAGAACCTGTTGCAATGTTGTCATCGTTGAAGTCGTAACCCGGGTTGTGCACCATGCACGCGCCCGCGGAGTCGCCATCACCGTTGCCAATGAGCAAATAACTGCCAGGAATTTTTTCCAACATGAAGGCAAAGTCTTCGCTGCCAGTTAAAGGTGGGCCGTTTAAAACGACACGCTCAGCACCGACCAAATCCAAAGCCACTTGCCTTGCAAAATTGGTTTCGTTTTCTGAGTTCACCAACACGCAATAGCCTTCTTTCCAGTCGACCTCGGCCTTGCAGCCAAAGCTTTCGGCTTGTAATGTGGCAATGGCTTTGATGCGTTGTTCGAGCAATTTGCGAACACCAGGGTCCAAAGCGCGAACACTCAATTCGAGTGTGGCCAATGCGGGGATCACATTGTTGGCCTTGCCAGCTTGAATGGAGCCCACCGTCACAACAGCGGTGTGCAGTGGATCGACATTGCGAGACACCACAGTTTGTAAAGCCATGACGATAGACGCTGCAGCCACCAAAGAGTCTGCCGCGCGATGCGGCATACCACCATGACCGCCAGTTCCATTCACGCGAATGGTGACGTAGTCACTGGACGCCATGGCACTGCCACTGCGAAACACAAATTTGCCCACAGGCACGCCAGGCATGTTGTGCATGGCAAAGATGGCATCGCAAGGGAACAAGTCAAACAGACCGTCTTGCATCATGCGCAGCGCGCCGCCACCGCCTTCTTCGGCCGGTTGAAAGATGAGGTGCAACACGCCATCAAACGCGCTGTTTAATGCCAACTCGTGGGCGGCGGCTAGCAGCATGGCGGTGTGGCCATCATGGCCGCAGGCATGCATCAGTCCGGGCTTGGTGCTCGACCATTCGGCGCCACTGGCCTCTTGAATAGGCAGGGCATCCATGTCGGCACGGAGGCCTAAGCTGCGCGTGCTGGTGCCGCGTTTGAGTGTGCCTACCACGCCGGTGCCCCCCAAACCGCGGTGAACTTGGTAGCCCCAAGATTCAAGCTTGGACGCCACCAACTCAGCGGTGCGATGTTCTTCAAACGCCAACTCGGGGTGACGGTGAATGTCACGCCGGAGTTGAATGAACTCACCCACTCTGGCTGTGAGTGCCTCGCGCAAATAGGTCATGCTTATTGGGGTTGCAAGTTGATGGACTTGGCAATGGCGCGGAACTGTGCGGTGCCATCGGCATACGCTTTGTCAACCGCTTGCAATGACAAGGGTTTGGCAACCAGTTGGCTGTTGGCTTCCAGGCCGCTGCGAACAGCAGGCTCGTTCAAAGACTCGGTGATGGCTTTGTAAATGATCTGAACGATGGGTTCAGGTGTGTCCTTTTTCACAAAGTAGCCAGTCCAAATGTTGAACGTGAAGTTCTTCAATGACTTGCTCTCTGTGATGGCGGGATACGCTTTGACAGATTCCAAACGCTCGCTGTTCAACATGGCCAGCACTTTGATCTTGCCTTGCTTTTGCAGTTCGTCGTAGGCTTTGCCATAAGGCGCCAAGAAAATGTCCACCTGGCCCCCAATCAAATCTTGGTTGGCAGGTGCAGCGCCTTTGTAGGGCACGTGCGTCATGGGGATGTTGGTGAGCTTGGACATGTGCTCACCCAACAGGTGATAGAAAGAACCTGGTCCTACGCTAGCGTAGGTGATAGGGCGACCTGCTTGAGCTTCTTTGCGGGCATATTCAATGAACTCATCGACGTTGTTCACGGGCAAATCTTTGCGTGCCAAGAAGCCAATTTGCGCTGTGGCAATCATTTGTACCAAGCGGAAATCTTCGCTTTTGAATTTAACGGCGGAAATGGCCAAAGGTGCCAAGATCAATTCGTTGGGTGAGCCTTGAAAAATGATTTGACCGTCTGAAGGGGAGTTCAAAACTTTTTGCGCAGCAATGGCACCGCTAGCACCGCCGAGGTTGTCCACGATGACGGGCTGGCCCATGTGTTTGGTCAAAGCGTTGTTCACTGTGCGGGCAATCACATCTGAAATGCCGCCAGCGGGGTAGGGCACCAACAGGGTGATCGGCTTGGTGGGGTAGGTTTGTGCCAACACTGTGCCGGCCAAAAGCAAGCCGCCCAGCGCGACAGTAGCGCGCTTGAAATATTTTTCAACCACTGAGTTCATTTCTTGTCTCCTCTTTTGATGAATAGTGCCCTCATCCTAAAAATGGCTTGAAGCTAAGTCAAATGCATAATAATATGCATTAGCATGATTTAAATGCATGGAGAAAAGCGATGACTTTGGTTCAACTGAAGCACTTCATTGAGTTGGCCGCCAATGGCTCGTTCAGCAAATCGGCTGAAAGACTATTCTTAACTCAGCCCGCCCTCAGCCGGAGCATCAAATCTCTGGAGGATGAACTGGGACAAGCCTTGTTTGACAGAGTGGGGCGCAAGAATGAACTGACGCCCTTTGGGCATCACATCTTGGGGCAAGCGCGCGAATTACTCGATGCCGCCAACAACTTGAAGCAGAGCAGCAAGCACCTTTTAACAGGACGTCATGGCCAACTGAAGTTGGGATTGGGTTCGGGTCCTGGCGCTTTGTGGATGACGCCACTTTTAACTTATGTGGCCAACGAATGCCCCGGCGCACGTTTGGAAATCGCCAGGGGTGCGACCAATTTGTTGGTTCAACAACTCAGAGAGCGCTTGTTGGATGCGTTGATCTTGGACATTCGCTCACTCAGTCCATCGACTGATTTGAAAGTAGAACCCTTGTGTGAGTTGCCAGGCACTTTCATGTGCAACAAAAAACATCCGCTTGCCAAACTGAAGCAAGTCACGTTTGAGCAATTGCTTGAATACCCTATTGCATCAACCCCCTTGAGTGATGAGGTGGCGCGAGTGCTGACTGAAAGATATGGTGCGCAAGCGCATCCAGAGCAACTGATTCAGTTGCGCTGCGAAGAAATATCGAGTTTGTTGGATGTGGCCAGAAACACGCAAGCGGTGGTGTTGACGGTGCGTGCAGTTGCGCCCGATTTGATCGAGTTGCCAGTGACACCCGCCCTGCATGCCAATGCCCGCTTTGGCTGGGTCTCTCTTAAGTCAAGGTCGGAAGTGCCCTTGGCCAGAGTGCTACGCGAGGCAGCAGTACAGCGTTTGTCGGCGCTTTAAGCGGCTACCGTGTAGCCTTCTTCTGCAATGACGTGCGCAATTTCTTCGCGCGCTTTGGAACTCTCTACATCCACTTTGCCTGCAGGTCGGTCGATGGCCACTTTGGCTTCAGGATCTAAACGGGTGATGGCTTTTTTAACGGACATTTCGCAATGGCCACAAGTCATGCCTTGAACTTGAAATGTGTTGTTCATGATCAACTCCTCTCAATATATTAGATGTAAGCTTAGCCTATGTCTGAATTGTCCTGCGATATTGGTATTGGTGGCATGACCTGCGCGTCATGTGTTGCGCGGGTGGAACGCGCTATCGGAAAGTTGACCGATGTCAAAGACGTCAGTGTGAATTTGGCCACTGAATCAGCAAGGGTCACTTGGAAGTCGCCAGAGTCTGGCGCCGTCAATGCGCAAGAACAGCAAGCCCGCTTGCGACGTGCAGTGCGCGATGCGGGTTACGAGCCCTTGGCCGCAGACCATTTGGAGCAAGCGCCCGCTGGGGCATGGTCTGGTTTTGGTCCAGTCGCTGTGGGGTTGTTGCTCAGTGCGCCTTTGGTTCTGCCGATGTTGGGCGATGCACTCGGCAAGCATTGGATGTTGCCTGCGCTGTGGCAGTTTTTATTGGCCACACCTGTGCAATTTATTCTGGGTGCTCGTTTTTACAAAGCAGGTTGGCACGCCTTGTTGGCAGGCAGTGGCAACATGGATTTGTTGGTGGCCATTGGCACCTCTGCGGGCTGGTTGTTGTCCATGTGGTTGTGGCTGATGGCACCTGATGGGCACATGGTGCATTTGTATTTTGAAGGATCTGCCGTTGTCATTACCCTGGTCTTGCTAGGCAAGTGGCTTGAAGCACGTGCCAAGCGTCAAACCACCGATGCCATTCGGGCTTTGCATGCACTGCGTCCAGAAAAAGCACGTGTCATCACAGCCGATGGTGAAGTCGAAATTCCCATCGAAGAATTGTTGGTGGGCGATCGCATGCTGGTGCTGCCGGGTGAACGTTTTGCCGCCGATGGCGTGGTGCTGGAAGGGCAGACACAAGTCGATGAAGCCATGCTGACGGGCGAGCCTTTGCCTGTCCCTAAAAGTATTGGCGAACGCGTGACGGGTGGCAGCATCAATGGTGAGGGCCGCGTGCTGGTCACTGTCAGTGCCACAGGCACCACAACGGTGTTGTCCAACATCATTCGCTTGGTTGAAGATGCGCAGGCTGCCAAAGCACCCATTCAGCGTTTGGTGGATCAGGTATCGGCCGTGTTTGTGCCTGTGGTTTTGGTGCTGGCAATGGTCACTTTGTTGGCGTGGTGGTTCACGGGGCACAGTCTAGAGGTCTCGCTCATTCACAGTGTGGCTGTTTTGGTGATCGCTTGTCCCTGTGCTTTGGGTTTGGCTACGCCCGCCGCCATCATGGCGGGCACTGGCGTGGCTGCCAAGCATGGCATCCTGATCAAAGATGCGCAGGCACTAGAAATCGCCCACAAAGTTGACACCGTCGCTTTTGACAAGACAGGTACTTTGACCCTCGGACAGCCGCGGCTGATTTCCCTGACATCGGTCAAGCTACAAGATGCGCCAAACCCACATTCGGACGACCCACTGTTGATGTTGGCCGCCAGCTTGCAAAGCGGAAGTGAACACCCCTTGGCGCATGCTGTCGTGCAAGCAGCCAAAACGCAGAGCTTGCAGTTCGTGGTGCCTGACGACGTTAAAGCGGTGCCAGGTTTTGGTAGCGAAGGCCGTGTGCAGGGCCGTCATTTGTTGTTGGGCAGTTTGCGTTGGATGGACTCGCTCAATGTGCCAGACGGGCCGTGGCAAGCACAGGCAGCAAGCAAGCAGGCCGAAGGTGCCACTGTCTCGATCTTGGCTGAGCGCTCCCAAGCTGGCGTCAGCCCTTTGGCCGTCTTGGCGTTTGGCGACGAGCCCAAACCTGGCGTGCAAGCCGCATTGAAGTTGCTGCGTCAGCGCGGACTTCGGCTGGTCATGATTTCGGGTGACAACAAAGGCGCGGCACAAGCCATGGCGGCGCGTTTAGGACTTCAACCTGAAGAGGTGTTTGCAGAAGTATTGCCTGGCGACAAAGCTGCATTGGTTAAAAGTTTGCAAGCCCATTCAACAGGTGCGCCGCATGTGGTGGCTTTTGTTGGGGACGGTATCAATGATGCGCCGGCATTGGCCGCTGCGGATGTGGGATTGGCCATGGCCAATTTGAATGCCGATGGCAGGCGTGGTGGCACCGATGTGGCCATGCAAGCCGCAGGCATCACGTTGATGCGCGGCGATGTGGCCTTGGTGGCTGGCGCCTTGGAAATTTCTGCGCGCACAGTGGCCAAAATTCGGCAAAATTTATTTTGGGCATTTGCCTACAACGCAGCGGGCATTCCGCTGGCAGCCATGGGCTACCTGAGCCCTGTGGTGGCTGGGGCGGCCATGGCATTGAGTTCGGTCAGTGTGATGACCAATGCCTTGCTGCTCAAGCGCTGGAAGCCTTAATCGGGCAAGACCAAGGCGTGATAGGCATGCCAAGTGGCATGACCAATCAAAGGTGCTGTGAAAAGAAGCAAGGATTTGAGAAATTAAACTTTGCAGGTGCGGGTATTCTTGGTCTGCAAACAGCGCAAACACTCAGGGGCTTCGCTAGAAGGCCGCTTGAGGCGCGGCTGAAAGTGCTTCTTTAAATTGACTTAAGTCAAGATGTAGTGGTCAAGCAGCAGTACCGCAAAGAGCGCCGTGAGATGAATCAGCGAAAAGCGAAATGTTTTGCGCGCCAATTCGTCTGAATATTTCTTAAACAGTGCAACGGCATAGGCAATGAAGCCGATGCTCAACACCACGGCGCCTGCCAAGTAAATCCAAGAACTCATGCCAAATGCAAACGGCATCAAGCAAGACGCTGCGAGCAAAAAGGTGTAGAGCAAAATTTGAAGCCGTGTGAAATCATTGCCGTGGGTGACTGGCAACATGGGCAAGCCAGACTTGCGATAGTCCTCAACGCGGTACAAAGCCAGTGCCCAAAAATGGGGCGGCGTCCACAGAAAAATGATCAGGAAAAGAATGGCGGCTTCTGCGCCTACTTCGCCTGTCATGGCGGCCCAACCCAAGACTGGTGGCATGGCGCCAGAAGCGCCACCAATGACGATGTTTTGAGGTGTCATGGGCTTGAGAATCAGGGTGTAAATGACGGCGTAGCCCACGAAGGTGGCGAAGGTCAACCACATGGTGATGGGGTTGATCCACACGTACAAAATGAACGAGCCTATGGCGCACAGCGTGGCTGAAAAAATCAGGGCTTGCATGTCAGACAACTCGCCCTTGGCGGTTGGGCGCCAAGACGTTCTGCGCATCTTGGCATCAATGGTTTTTTCAACCAAACAATTGAAGGCCGCTGCTGCGCCCGCAACCAGCCAAATGCCCAAACAGGCCAGCGCCATTCTTTGCCACTCATCCCATGTTGGAAGTCCAGGTACAGCCAGCACCATGCCAATCAGCGCGCAGAACACAATCAGCTGAATAACCCTTGGCTTAGTGAGTGCGTTGTACTGTTTAAAAAGGGTGCCAATGTTCATTTGTGACTTTGTTTGGATAATGACGCTCAAGGACAAGTTGCGGATCTCAATGCGAGACTAAAAAAATTTAGAAAGTAAGTTTTTAGTAATGTTCTATCGAGGCAAGCTTGGCATGCGCATGGCGCTTTGCGCTTTATTCGCTAAGAGCCGACTATGTATAATATTTGATTTAGATCAACCACAACTAATTTTTTCAGAATGCGTCCCATGAGTTTCAAATCTTTTGCCATTGCGGCAGCTTTGTTCGCGGGCATGGCTGGCCAAATGTCAGTCGCGCAAGACCTTAAGGGTGATGTTCAGGCTGGAGAGAAAAAAATTGCCATGTGCATCGGTTGCCATGGCATCGTTGGCTACCAAGCCAGCTTCCCATCGGTCTACAAAGTTCCCATGATTTCAGGTCAGGGCGCCAAATACATTTCTAATGCATTGGCTGCTTACAAGTCCGGCGAGCGCAAACATCCCACCATGCGAACTGTTGCCATGGGTTTGACGGCACAAGACGTTGCCGACATTTCTGCCTACTATGAACAACATGGCAACGGTTTGCCAGCACCCGATCAAATTGCCCCTGCGCCTGCAAAGGTTGCTGAGTTGTTGACCAAAGGCGGTTGCACCGGTTGCCACGGCGCCAATTTCAGCAAGCCCACCACGCCCGATTTCCCCAAAGTGGCTGGCCAGCACAAAGATTACTTGTACATGGCACTCAAGTCGTACAAAGAAGAAGGCTCTAGCACTTGGGGCCGTAACAATGCTGTCATGGGCGGCGTTGCAAAGCAATATTCATTGGCCGAGCTCAAAATGATTGCAGATTATTTGGGCAGCCAACAAGGGGAACTCAAAGTTGTTCCTCAGTCCAAATTCCGTTGATACCGGTTGGTCATCTCCTGCACTGTTTTTCGAGGATTTAAAGTGAATAAATTGAGCCAACATTGGAAAAAAATCGCCAACAGCAGCGTCGCTGCTTTGGCGGGTCTGGCATCTTCAGCCTATGCCGTTAATGACTTGCCCGGCGGACCGGCTGTCCGTCAATTGAATTTGCATGCGCCTGCAACCAAGTTGGCTGCAGACCAAGGCAGCTTGCACGTTTTCATGATGATCATTTGTTTGGTCATCTTCGTGGCTGTTTTTGGTGTGATGTTTTATTCCATCTTGAAGCACCGCAAATCATTGGGTCACAAGCCTGCGCATTTCCACGAGTCTGTCAAAGTTGAAATTGCTTGGACCTTGGCGCCTTTCATCATTGTGATTTTCATGGCCATTCCTGCGACCAAAACAGTGATTGCGCAAAAAGACACATCCAATGCCGACCTCACCATCAAGGCCACAGGCCACCAGTGGCGTTGGGGTTATGACTACATCAAAGGTGAAGGCGAGGGCATTGCCTTCATTTCATCCTTGGACAATGAACACCGCATCTTGTCAAACTCAGGTGCAAAAGGTGACATGCCCGACGATTACTTGTTGAAAGTCGACAATCCTTTGGTGGTGCCAGTTGGTAAAAAAATTCGCATCATCACAACGTCCTCCGATGTGATCCATGCATTTGCTGTGCCTTCCTTTGGTATCAAGCAAGACGCCATTCCTGGTTTTGTTCGTGACACCCATTTCTTGGCTGAGCGAACAGGCATGTTCTATGGTCAGTGCCAAGAATTGTGCGGTAAAGAGCACGCTTACATGCCCATCAATGTGCAGGTTCTGTCCGAAGCTGATTACTCAGCTTGGGTTCAAAAGAAAAAGGCTGAAGCAGCACCTGCTGCAGCCAAGAATGAAGCCGCTCCCGCTGCGCAAGTAGCCCAAGCGCCTGTTTCTGAAAAGAAGTGATTGAGTTGAAAGACTGAGGTAAACCATGAGTTCCATTTCCCATTCTGACGGCGGCTTTGTCGATTCACACGGTCACGATGACCACGACCATCACCCCCACGGCTGGCGTCGTTGGGTCTATGCGACCAACCACAAAGACATCGGTACTTTGTACTTGTTGTTCGCATTCACCATGTTGATGCTGGGCGGCGTTTTGGCTTTGCTCATCCGCGCTGAGTTGTTCCAGCCAGGCTTGCAAATCGTCAACCCCGAATTGTTCAACCAATTGACCACCATGCACGGTTTGATCATGGTGTTCGGCGCCATCATGCCGGCCTTCGTGGGCTTTGCAAACTGGATGATTCCTTTGCAAATTGGTGCATCCGACATGGCCTTTGCCCGCATGAACAACTTCAGCTTCTGGTTGATGATTCCTGCTGCATTGATGTTGTCTTCTACATTCTTCATGCCAGGTGGCGCACCTGCTGCTGGCTGGACGCTGTATGCACCGCTCACCATGCAAATGGGCCCCTCCATGGACGTTGCAATTTTTGCATTGCACATCCTGGGCGCATCTTCCATCATGGGTTCGATCAACATCATCGTCACCATCTTGAACATGCGCGCACCTGACATGCCGCTGATGAAGATGCCCATGTTCGTTTGGACGTGGCTCATCACGGCTTTCTTGTTGATCGCTGTGATGCCCGTGTTGGCAGGTGTCATTACCATGACGCTCACAGACCGTCACTTTGGCACCACCTTCTTCAACCCTGCGGCTGGCGGCGATCCCGTCATGTTCCAGCACATTTTCTGGTTCTTCGGTCACCCCGAGGTGTACATCATGATCTTGCCGGCCTTCGGCATCGTCAGCCAGATCATTCCTGCGTTTGCACGTAAGAAATTGTTCGGCTACTCCTCCATGGTTTACGCCACTGCTTCTATTGCGATTCTGTCCTTCATCGTGTGGGCTCACCACATGTACACCACTGGCATGCCAGTGACTGGTCAGTTGTTCTTCATGTACGCCACCATGTTGATTTCAGTGCCTACCGGCGTGAAAGTTTTCAACTGGGTTGCCACCATGTGGAGAGGCTCCATGACATTTGAAACCCCCATGTTGTTTGCTGTGGGCTTCATCTTCGTGTTCACCATGGGTGGTTTCACAGGTTTGATCTTGTCCATGGCGCCTATCGATTTGCAATTGCAAGACGGTTACTACGTTGTGGCTCACTTCCACTACGTGTTGGTGGCGGGTTCCTTGTTTGCCATGTTCGCTGGTGCCTATTACTGGTTGCCCAAGTGGTCTGGTGTGATGTACAACGAAACACGCGGCAAGTTGCACTTCTGGTGGACTCTGATTGCGTTCAACGTCACATTCTTCCCCATGCACTTCTTGGGCTTGGCCGGTATGCCACGCCGCTATGCCGACTACCCCATGCAGTTTGCTGACTTCAATGCCATTGCATCGGTCGGTGCCTTCTTCTTCGGTTTTGCACAGGTTTATTTCTTCTTCTTCATCGTCTTGCCTTGCATGCTCGGTAAAGGTGAAAAAGCGCCTCAGCAACCTTGGGAAGGTGCAGAAGGTTTGGAGTGGGAAGTGCCTTCACCAGCCCCACACCACACCTACGAAACACCGCCCAAGCTGAATGCTGACGCGAACAAGGTCATTGGTTAATCCCAAACCTTTTTTAAAATAAATCCAACATGCAAACCAACTTTCAGTTGATGCGTAAGCTCCTCATGGTGAGCTTGGGCATGTTTGCATTTGGTTACATGTTGGTCCCCCTTTACGAAGCTTTTTGTGAGTGGACGGGGTCCAATGTGTTGTCACTGAGCGAGCGCGAGTCTAAAAACTCCATGAATGGTCGAGCGGGCTTGCCCCTCAATACGCAGGTAGATACCTCCAGAACCATTTCAGTGGAATTTGACACCAACGTTCGAGGTCCATGGAACTTTGCACCCATGACTCGCTCATTGAATGTGCATCCTGGCGAGCTGGTCACGGTGATGTTTGAATTTCAGAACGTTCAAAATCGCACCATGTCTGCGCAAGCCATTCCAAGTTATGCCCCGCAACAGGCAGCTTCTTACTTCAACAAAGTCGAGTGTTTCTGTTTCAATCAGTACACCTTGGCACCCGGAGAGAAGAAGCTTTGGCCTGTGACTTTTTACATCAACCCCAAAATGTCCAAAGACGTGAAGACCATCACTTTGTCTTACACATTTTTTGAAGTGGGTTCTAGCGTATGAGCAATCTTGAGCAAGCCCCTAAGGCCAGCCCATCTTTGTTGCGCGCTTTTGTCATGGTCGCATGGTCATTCTTTGGCATTCGCAAAGGTTCTGAGCACCGTCAAGATCTCTTGACTGTTAAGCCTGTGCAAATTGTCATCGTTGGCATTGTTTGTGGTTTATTGTTTGTTTCGTTTTTGGCCTTCGTGGTCAACTTTGTCACGAGTTAAGTAGGAGAAGAGTTATGAGTGCCAATTCGCACGCCAGCGCCCCACATTACTATGTGCCGGCTCCATCCAGGCACCCTGCCATGGCATCTTTGGGTTTGTTTTTCGTCATCATGGGCGCAAGCCAATGGGTGAACGACAGCGCCTGGGGCAAATACGCCTTGCTGATGGGCATGGTCATTTGGTTGACCACCTTGTACCAATGGTTTGGTGATGCCATCGACGAAAGCCTGCATGGTCAATACGGTGCGCGCATCGACAAGTCCTTCCGTTGGAGCATGAGCTGGTTCATCTTCTCCGAAGTGATGTTCTTTGCGGCCTTCTTTGGCGCTTTGTGGTGGACACGTATTCATGCTGTTCCCAATTTGGGCGGCGAAGCCAACAGCTTGCTCTGGCCTGGTTTTACGGCCGATTGGCCTAGCACTTTGGCGGGTGCTACAGCTTCTCCAGCAAAGATCATTGAAGAATTCGAAACTGTGGGTCCATTCTGGCTGCCAACCATCAATACAGCCTTGTTGTTGACTTCTGGCGTTACCATGACCATTGCACACCATGCATTGCGTGAAAACAATCGTAGCAAAACTGTTTTGTTCATGTGGATGACTGTGTTGTTGGGCATGACTTTCTTGATTTGCCAAGGTTATGAATACGCACACGCTTATTCAGAACTCAACTTGAAGTTGTCTTCTGGTATCTATGGTTCTACGTTCTACATGTTGACTGGCTTCCACGGCTTCCACGTGTTCGTGGGCATGTTGATGTTGCTTGTCATTACATTGCGTTTGCAAAAAGGCCACTTCACAGCTGAAAGCCACTTCGGTTTTGAAGGTGCAGCTTGGTACTGGCACTTTGTGGACGTGGTGTGGTTGGGCCTGTACATCGTGGTGTACTGGTTCTAAGCAGAACCCAATTAAAAAGCCCCTTTAAGGGGCTTTTTTTATGCGCCGACTGGGATGCCGGTGGGTTGTATCCAACCCATGGCGTACGAGAAGATGATGGTCAAAAATAGAAAGACAGAGATGCCGATGCGCCAAGTTAAAGCATTGGCCATCCGTTTGGCCTTGTCTTGCTCATCGGGCCCGCCGCGAACCATGAACAAACCAGCTGCAAGCAAGCTGCCAATGATGCCAATCAAGGCAATGATGATCCAATATTTCATCCTGCTATTATCCTTTCAAATGGCCAGCACCCTTCAAACATTCTGATGAGCACTTCGAACATGACTTCTGAAAGGGCAAATTTTGGGATGTTCTCAAAAACTTGGTTTGTCATCCTGCTGGCAACGTTGTTGGTCTCTGGCATCACAGCCAAGCTAGGCTTTTGGCAATTGGGTCGTGCACAAACCAAAGAAGCACTGAATGCCATCACAGTTGCACGCCAATTAGAGCCTGCTTTGCGCAACGACGACTGGGCTTCTGGGCTTGTGCCCGATGTTTGGATGCAAAGAAGTGCCGAGTTGAATGGGCAGTGGTTGCCACAATTCACGGTGTTCCTCGACAACCGCAGCATGAAGTCGCAAACAGGATTCTTTGTCATCACGCCTTTTCAGTTGAACAATGGTGCTGTGCTGCTTGTGCAGCGTGGCTGGGTTGCACGTGACCGTGCGCGCAGTGATTTATTGCCACCCGTTCAAACACCTCAAGGGCCATTGACCCTTCAAGGTCGGGTAGTGCCTTCACCTTCTAAGTTGATGGAATTGGGCGTAGCTGCCCCCGTTCAAGAAGGGTTTACTGTCCTCAGGCAAAATATAGACCTAGAGGCGTTTCGCCTAGAAACAAAACTCCCTTTGCTTGCAACGCTCCAACAAACGAGTGCTGCACCGGATGGCCTGGTCCGTGAATGGCCTCAATCCATTTCGGGTGCTGATAAAAATCGCGGCTATGCTTTTCAGTGGTTTGCGCTTTCTGCATTAGCCTTCCTTCTTTTTGTCTGGTTCCAAGTTTGGAAGAAAATCAAAAATGTCTGACCCCAAATCGCCTGATGACTTGAAGCCAATCGGTTTGACGGTCTACGATCTCCCGCAACCCACATCCAGTTCATTGTCTGAATCCTCGCGCACGCGGGGAGGGCGTTTGTACATGATGTTGGTGCTATTGGCATGCGCTGCACCTGTTGTTTTGTCTTATTTAACTTACTACGTCATCCGTCCTGAAGGACGTGTGCATCACGGTGAATTGATTGAGCCGCAACGCATGCTGCCGGCATGGAGTGCCAAAGATCTTCAAGGCAAAGAAACACCGCTCGTCACCCTCAAGGGGCAGTGGCTACTGGTGGCCGTGGGCTCTGGCGAATGCGGTGAAAAGTGTGAGCGTCTGTTGTTTGTTCAACGCCAGTTGCACAAATTGTTGAACAAAGAAAGTGACCGCTTGGACCGTGTTTGGCTGCTGAACGATCAAGCCGCACCCAAGGGCGAACTCCTCTCGGCCATTGAGGGTGCAACTGTTTTGCGTGTGCCTGCAGATCAACTGTCTCAATGGTTGTCGCCTTCAAGTGGCCGTGCGCTAGAAGAGCACTTGTATCTAATCGATCCCATGGGAAACTGGATGATGCGCTTCAACTATCCAGATGATGCCAAAACTGTCGTTGACATGAAACGCGATGTGGAGCGCTTATTGCGCGCATCAGTTTCATGGGACAAACCAGGTCGTTGATCAATTTATGAAATCAAAAACAATCGCAACGTGGCTCACTTTTGTGCTGGGCCCTTTTGGCATTCATCGCTTTTACTTGAAGGGTCTGCAAGACACCTTAGGCTGGTTCATGCCCATTCCTACTGCGCTGGGTGTTTGGGGATTTGAACGAGTTCAAGCCTATGGCTTAGACGACACCTTAAGTTGGGTCTTGTTGCCCATCTTTGGCATACACATTGCCGCTTGTTGTTTGCAGGCCATCGTCTATGGCTTGTCCACACCTGAAAAATGGAATGCGCAGTTCAATCCCCAAGCTGAACCCAAAGATTTGGCTGGCAAAAGCAGTTGGTTCACCGTGTTTGGCATCATTTTTAGCTTGTTGATAGGAACTGCGGCGCTGATGTCCGCCATTGCCTATGGCACGCAGCGTTATTTCGAGACGGAGCTAGACAAGCAAGAAAAGCTGAACGCGATGAAGCCCACCAGTTCGCTGATGACTGTTGCGCACAAGCAAGTGTGACGGGCAACAGAGTTGACGTGCCCTTGATTCAACCCTTAAACTATTCAACATGAGCCTGAAAATCGTTGTCTACTCCAAGTCTGCGTGCCCACAATGTGAGTCCGCCAAAATGATCCTCAAAACACGCTCTTTGGCGTACGAGGAAATCAAAATTGACGACGAAGCCGAGCGCATGGCTTTTTACGAAAAGTGCGGTCCCTCAGTTCGTCAAATGCCTCAGATTTTCATCAACGACCAACGCGTCGGCGGCTTGGCTGGTTTGCAAGCTGCCTTGGCTCAGTTGAGCCAATAAACTCAGTTGTCAATCACGGGAGGGCATCGGCGTCTTCCCTAATGCGTTCTTCGTACTAGCTCTTTAGAATGTACGTTGGCCTTTGCCAACCTATTCAGGAGACAGTTTGGACGCGAATAAAATTCAAAATGCCTTGGTCCTTTGCATGATCTTGGGCTACGCTGCCACTGAAGTCATCAGTCGGCGCTACAAAAACACTGTTCACGCCACCGCCAACGACACCAAGCTTGAACTGTTCATGTTCGTCAGCTTGTTGGCCATCACTCAGCCTTTGGCCATGCTGGCCACAGCCAAGCTGGGCACTTGGTTGGCGCCAGACTACAAAGGCATATTGGCAGATTTGCCTTGGTGGGGCATGGTGGGCTTGCTGCTGGTGTGCGATGACATGACCCAGTACTGGTGGCACCGACTGTCTCATTCGCCTTTGTTGTGGCCTCTGCACAGAGCGCATCACTCTGCGGCTTACATGAGCATTCGCGTCACGTTTAGAAACAACTTTTTCTATTACCTCATGATGCCTGGCTTGTGGTTGGCCGGTGTGCTGCTGTATTTGGGTGTGGGTGGCTTGGTTTATGCGCTTTATATCGTGGTCAAACTCACCGTCATTTTGGGCGCTCACTGCGCATGGCGCTGGGACGAACCCTTGTACAAAATTCCAGCCTTGCGTCCTGTCATGTGGGTGCTAGAGAGGACCATTTCTACACCCGCGACCCATTGGGCCCACCATGCCATCACACAAAAAGATGGCGTGGGTCATTACAAAGGCAACTTTGGTAATTTGCTGTTCATTTGGGACATCATTTTTGGATCGGCTCACATTACCCAACAGTATCCTGCGCAAGTGGGCCTGAAAGACGACCAACTGTTTGGACAAGAGCATTGGTATCACCAAATGTTCTTCCCACTTTTTCAGTCTAAGCGCGAATACACCGCCCTCAAATTTGGCGGCAAGATTTACACAGAAGACGATTAATGGCCTGTGCTAATCAGTGATTGAAAAGGGCGCCTGGCGCCCTTTTTTCATGAGCGGCCAGACAAGCCCATGCCGCGCGAAATGACTTCTTTCATAATTTCATTGGTGCCGCCATAGATGCGCTGTACACGCGCATCGGCGTAGGCGCGGGTAATCGGGTATTCCCACATGTAGCCATAGCCACCGTGCAACTGCACGCATTCATCCATCACTTTGCATTGCAGGTCTGAACACCAGTACTTGGCCATGCTGGCTGTGGCGGTGTCCAGTTGATCCGTACTGAGCAACTCGCAGCACTTGTCCACAAACACGCGGGCGACTTGCACTTCGGTTTGCAATTCAGCCAATGTGTAGCGCGTGTTTTGGTATTGCCCCACCGCTTGGCCAAAGACTTTGCGATCTTTCACATAGCTCACCGTCCAGTCGATGGCCGCTTGTGCCGCGGCTACTGCGCCAATGGCAATTTGCAAACGCTCCCATGGCAGTTGCTCCATGAGGCAGATAAAGCCTTTGCCTTCCATGGCGGGGCCGCCCAGCAATTGATCGGCGCTGACCTTGACGTTGTCAAAGAACAGCTCGGAGGTGTCTTGTGCTTTGAGTCCCAGCTTTTTCAAGCGTTTGCCTTTTTCAAAGCCAGGCATGCCGCGTTCGATCAGGAACAAGCTGGTGCCTTTGGCGCCTGCATTCGGGTCAGTTTTGGCAACAACAATCACAAGGTCTGCGTGCCAACCATTGGTGATAAAGGTTTTGCTACCGTTGATGACGTAAGTACCATCGGCTTGTTGAATGGCGGTGGTTTTGACGCCCTGCAAATCCGAGCCAGCAGCAGGTTCACTCATAGCAATGGCGCCGATCATTTCACCACTGGCCATGGCGGTCAGGTACTTTTGCTTTTGCGCTTCAGTGCCGTAGTGAAGAATGTACGGCGCCACAATTTCGTTGTGCAGTCCATAGCCAATGCCACTAAAGCCACCGCGTGACAACTCTTCCATTTGCACCACGGAATAGAGCTTGTCTGCATCGGCGCCGCCATAGACCTCTGGCAAGGTCATGCCCAAGAAGCCGTTGGCACCGGCTTTGCGCCAAACCTCACGGTCGACATAGCCTTGCTCTTCCCAGGCCTCATGGTAGGGGGCAATTTCTTTGTCCATGAACTTGCGAAAGCTGTCGCGAAAGGCTTCATGGTCGGCGTTGAAAAGGGTGCGTTCAATCATGGTGTCATCTACCGGACTGTGAGAGGGAAGGAGGGACTGATTTATCTGCTCAAAAGTCTATACTGATTGACGAATTGAGCAACATGGGACAAGCCCGTGATGACCTTTAGGAGACAGCATGACAGATGCATTTGTTTATGACGCCATTCGCACACCGCGCGGCAAAGGTAAAAAAGACGGCAGCCTCCATGAGGTGAAGCCGGTCAATTTGTTGGCAGGTGTTTTGTCGGAAATTCAAAAACGCAACGACCTCGATACCGCGGCCGTCGATGATGTGGTCATGGGCGTGGTGTCACCGATTGGCGAACAAGGCTCTGTGATTGCCAAAGTGGCCGCCCTCAAGGCGGGCTGGGACTGGCGTTGTTCGGGTGTTCAACTCAATCGCTTTTGTGCCTCCGGTCTTGAGGCCGTCAACATGGCTGCCATGAAAGTGCGCAGTGGTTGGGAAGATTTGGTGGTGGCGGGCGGTGTAGAAAGCATGAGCCGTGTTCCCATTGGTGCTGATGGCGGTGCTTGGGCACAAGATCCAGAAACCAACAGCGCTACTTTGTTTGTGCCACAAGGCATTGGGGCCGACCTCATTGCCACCATGAGTGGATTCAGCCGACATGATGTCGATGCATTTGCCGTGGAATCCCAAAAACGCGCTGCCGCTGCGCGCAGTGCGGGTTACTTTGAAAAATCGGTGGTGCCCGTGAAAGATGCCTTGGGTCAAATTATTTTGGCGCAGGATGAATTCATCAAACCCAACACCACCGTCGAGACACTGGCGGGTTTGAAACCCTCATTTGAACAATTGGGTGCGATGGGTTTTGATGCTGTGGCATTACAGCGTTATCCAGAGGTGGCCCGAATTGATCACGTTCATCATGCCGGCAACTCGTCTGGCATTGTGGACGGCGCGGCTGCCGTTCTCATTGGCTCTGAAGCTGCAGGCAAACAACATGGCTTGAAGCCCCGTGCACGCATCGTGGCTGCCGCCTTATCGGGTGCCGATCCCACCATCATGTTGACGGGTCCTATGCCCGCCGCACGCAAAGCTTTGGCCAAAGCCGGCATGACGATTGATCAAATTGATTTGTTTGAAATCAACGAAGCCTTTGCAGCGGTGCCCATGAAGTTCATGCAAGAAATGCACGTGTCGCACGACCGCGTCAATGTGAACGGCGGTGCCATTGCCATGGGTCATCCGTTGGGTGCCACAGGTGCCATGATTTTGGGCATTCTGATTGATGAATTGCACCGCCGCAATTTGCGCTTCGGTCTGGCCACCTTGTGTGTGGGCGGCGGTATGGGCATTGCCACCATTGTTGAGCGCGTTTAAGCAGGAGACCTCCATGATTTTGAAAACACTGCGCTACGAAATTCAAGAGGGCATTGCCACCATCACCTTTGACGAGCAAGGCTCGCCCGTCAACACCATGTGTTTGCAATGGCAAGCCGATTTGGCCCAAGTCGTCGATCAGGTGAAGCAAGATGCCGCTCACCTCAAAGGTTTAATTTTGGCGTCCACCAAGTCCACGTTCTTTGCTGGCGCGGACTTAAAAGGCGTGATGCGATCCACTTCAAAAGATGGCCTCCGTGTCTTTGCCGAAATTGAAGGCGTTAAGAAAAGTTTCAGAACACTAGAGACCTGCGGATTTCCAGTGGTGTCTTGCTTGAATGGTTCTGCCTTAGGTGGCGGCCTGGAAGTGGCGTTGTTGGGACATTACCGCATTGCCACCCTCAACCCCAAAGCGATCTTTGGTTTTCCTGAAATTACGCTGGGCCTCATTCCTGGCGCCGGTGGCATTACCAAAATGACGCGCATCTTGGGCTTGTTGGCTGCGCAGCCCTACCTAATTGAGTGTAAGTTGTTCAACGCAGAAGAAGCCCATCGCTTGGGTTTGGTGCACGAGTTGGTGGCATCCGATGATTTGCTTCGCCCGCAAGCCTTGGCCTACATTGCCTCTGCGCAGGGCAAACCAGAGGCCTCCCAGCACGTGTGGGATCGCAAGGATTACAAAATGCCAGGTGGCACACCTGCCAACCCCAAAATTGCCGGCATGCTGACGGTCGCACCGGCCATGCTAAAGCTCAAAACCCGCGGCTTGTATCCAGCACCCGAAGCGGCCTTGGCCGCCATGGTGGAAGGCGCTCTGGTGGACTTTGACACCGCCATGCGCATTGAAAGCCGTTACCTGGCCACGATGATGAACAGCGACGTTGCGCGCAACATGATCAATACGACCTTCTTTAACTTGAACAGCTACAAGGCCGATCTTGCCAAGCTGCAAGCTGAGTTGGGCCGCAAGCCGGATCATGCTTGGGTGCTGAACAAAGGCATGCCGGCTGCAGGTTTGGACTATGCGCAGTTGTTAAACGCTGAAGCTGCCGATAGCAAGCAAGCCTATGTCCAACGTGCCATGGCAGCCTACATGTCGCAAGCGGATTCACTCTTGTCTGAAGGCGTATCAGCGGCGTTGATTGAAAATTTAGCCGTGCAAGCGGGGATGCACATTGGACCATTGAAGATGAAGGCGCTGTGCGGTGCCACGCCCAAGACAGAAACAGCAAAGACAGCTGAGTCCAGAATCAGCAAATTGCAGGGGGCCGAACTTCATGAAGTCGTCAAAGATCGCCTTTTGTTCAGTCAGTCCGTTGAAGCGGCCAAGTGCCTGCAAGAAGGTGTTTTAAGTGCAGTGCACGAAGCCAATATTGGCGCCGTGTTTGTATTGGGCTTTCCTGCATGTACCGGAGGTACTTTGCAAATGGTCTATGCCATGGGCGTCGATGCATTTGCAAAACGTTGCCAAGAACTGGCCAGCCTATTTGGCTCAGCATTTGAGCTGTCGGCTGAGGTGGTGACTTGTTTGAAACAGCACCAGCCTCAGTACTAAGCAACTTACTCAGGTTTTTGCAGCTTGTCTTGTGTCTTGTGCAAAAAATCACTGGCGTCGTGACGCTCGTGCAGCTGTGTATCAAGCGGGCCCATGACACGGTTTACCATGCGCCCTCGCTTGACCGCTGGGCGGGCTTCAATTTCATCGGCCCAACGAATGATGTTGGTGTATTCGTGCACCGCTAAAAACTCACCAGAGTCATAACGCTCACCTTTGGCCAAGCCACCATACCAAGGCCAGATGGCCATGTCGGCAATGGTGTAGTCGTCACCGCCAATGAAGCGATGATCGGCCAGACGGCGATTGAGCACATCGAGCTCGCGCTTGACTTCCATGGCAAAACGGTCAATGGCGTATTCAATTTTGGTAGGTGCGTAGGCAAAGAAATGGCCAAAGCCGCCGCCTAGATAAGGGGCACTTCCCATTTGCCACATCAACCATGACATGCATTCGGTACGCTTGACCACATCGGTGGGCAAAAAGGCTTTGAATTTTTCAGCCAGGTAAAACAGGATGGAACCCGATTCAAAAACGCGAATGTCTTCCGGCCCACTGCAATCGAGCAGCGCTGGAATTTTGGAGTTGGGATTGACGCCCACAAAGCCGGAGCTGAATTGCATGCCTTCGTTGATGCGAATCAACCAGGCGTCATATTCAGCGCCTGTGTGGCCCAGCTCGAGCAACTCCTCCAACATCACGGTCACTTTGATGCCGTTGGGTGTGCCCAAAGAATAAAGTTGAAGAGGGTGTTTGCCACGGGGCAGTGCTTGCTCGTGGGTAGCGCCCGCTACTGGGCGATTGATGTTGGCAAATCGGCCGCCATTGGCCTTTTGCCAGGTCCAAACTTTGGGGGGAACGTAGGGCGTATCAGACATGCTTGACCTCATCGAAATTGAGGAGCAAGCGTACACGAGATTGTGGCGGATTCAAACTGGGAAAGTACGAGTTTTTCTCAAAACAAGAGTCCTATGGCGGTGGTGCTGATGAACAAGATCAGTGCGCCTGTCATTCTGAGTCCATAACTTTTTCCGCCACTGACAAAGCTCAGAGCCGACTTGGAAAGAACGCTGGCAGCCAAAATGGCAATCACGCCCCAGCGCGCCATTGCAGAAATCTCTTGCTGTGGTAGCGCCAGTTGTGAAATGCTGAAGGCTGCCGCATGAATTTCTGCAAAGCCAATGATGACGGCGGAAATTAGCGTGCCGGTTTGACCGAAGATGGCGCCAATCCAAGCCGACATGAGGCTGATGCTGCTGATGCTGAATGCAATGACGAAGACATGTTTGAGTTGAAATGCTTCTTGGGTGCTTGTGGGTAAAACATCACGTCGGAACATTTGTTTTTGAAAAAGAAATGCAGAAGTTGACAATAAGCTGAGACCGCCTAATGACAAAGGCAGCACCACAGACTTCAAAAGTTCCAAGCAACTTGCACCAAGAACCAGTGCAAACAAGATGAGTGAAGCCAACGTAGAGAGCAGCGCTGAAGCACAAGTGATGCTGGTGAGAGTGGGGTCATCTTTGGCTTTATGGCCTAGATCCATGATCACAGCCGTCGAAGAAATAAAGCCTGATAAAAATCCAGTAATGGGCAAGCCATACTTGAGCCCAGATAAGCGAATGGCCAGATGCCCCAACATGCCCGTGCACATGATGATCACCACCACTTTCCAGATTCCAAAGGGCTTGAGCGCGCCCCACGGGTCGATGGCCTCTTGGGGAAGCAGTGGCAAGACGATCAAGGCCGCCGCAAATAGTATCAAGGCATCTTCCAGTTCCTGCTCCGAGATCAATTCTTGACTGAATTTGCGAAGTGGTTTTTTGAGGAAGAGCAAACCTGCAACCACAACACCCAATGCCGCTGCCAATTGAAAAGCGCTGATGGCCAGCCCGCCAAGGAGCACGGTCATGACCAATGAGACCTCACCTGTCATGCCAGGATCAGATCGAAAAGATTTGAAATAAGCAACTGCGACCAAGCAGCCAGTGACAATCAAAGTGATGGTGAAAATGGGCATTCCGAACTGGAATGCCACTGCGCCCATCAGCGCTGCCACAGTGTGCGTTCTAACGCCTGCCATCATGACGCCAGGCTGGTGCAATCTCTCACGGACGATGCCAATCAGAAAGCCGATGCACACGGCTGTTAAAAATCCGACGGTTTGTTCTTGAGTCGCCATGCGAGCATCTTATGCCTCAAATTGGTTTAGGGTATCCGTTCTTCATTGTTTTGTGTCATGTCGACATGAGAGAATGACGCCAATGAACAAGCAAGATCTCTCCGACTGGATTCACGATCACGCCTTTGACGCGGGTAGCGAAAAGGCCGAGCGCAGCACACGTCTGGTGATGTGGATCACGGCGGGCATGATGGTGATCGAAATTGTGGCGGGCTGGTGGTTCAACTCCATGGCTTTGTTGGCAGACGGGTGGCACATGAGCTCGCATGCTGTGGCCATTGGCTTGTCGGCACTGGCTTATGCCACCGCCCGAAAGTACGCTACAGACCCTCGCTTTGCTTTTGGTACCTGGAAGATTGAAGTTCTGGCAGGTTTTGCCAGCGCTATTTTTCTATTGGGCGTTGCGGTCATGATGGTGGTGGGCTCGGTGGAGAGACTTTTGAGTCCGCAAGAAATTCACTACCAAGAGGCCATGGTGGTAGGGGTGCTGGGTTTGTTGGTGAATTTGGTGTGTGCATTTCTTTTGGGTGATGCGCATCACCATGATCATGGTCACTCACAGGGCCACTCACACGACCACGCGCATGAGCATCCGCACCCCCATGGTCATTCGCATCATCAAAATGCATCCCCCAAAGAAAGTCAAACAGTTCACCATGACTTGAACCTCAAGTCAGCCTACATCCATGTCATCGCAGATGCGGCAACATCCGTCTTGGCCATCGTGGCGCTGGCAGGCGGTTGGTTTTATGGGTGGTCGTGGTTAGACCCTGTGATGGGCTTGCTCGGGGCCATTTTGGTGGCTGTTTGGTCCAAGGATTTGATCGTGCAAACAGGCAAAGTTTTGCTGGACCGAGAAATGGACCATCCGGTGGTCGATGAAATCCGGGAGGCCGTCGAGGCCGATCAAACCAAGGGCCCAACGCACATCACAGATTTGCATGTGTGGCGTGTCGGCAAAAATGTCTACTCGTGTGCCATGACCGTGGTGACGCAAGACACTGGGTTGACCCCCACTGAAATACGCCGTCGAATCTCAGTGCATGAGGAGGTGGTGCACGCCACCATCGAAGTGCACCACCACGCTTGATTTCAATTACTTCTGAATAGCTTCCAAAGCAATTTCAATGCGGACTTCGTCACCTACATAAGGTGCGTACTTGCCAGCGTTGAATTCAGAGCGCTTGATCACGGTAAAGGCATTGGCACCAATGGCGTCCTTTTTCAGCATGGGGTGTGCCATGGCTTGGAATGAAGTTACCGTCAAGGTCACTGCTTTGGTGATGCCCTTGATGGTCAATTGGCCTTCAATGGAAGCGGGTTTGCCGTCTTGGAAGTTCACTTTGGTGGACTTGAACGTTGCTTGAGGGAACTTGGCTGTGTCCAAGAAATCTTCACCCTGAATGTGACCATTGAAATCAGCAAAGCCAGTGTTCACGGATTTCATATCGATGCTGATATCGACAGAACCTGTCTTGGCATCTGCGTCAAACACCACGGTACCCGTTGTCTTGTCAAAGCGACTGATCTGAGTGGAATAGCCGAAGTGCGAGTAAGCAAAACGAGGGAAGGTGTGTGAGCCATCCACTTCGAAGGTTTTAGGGGCAGCGATGGCCGATGTAGCGGCCAAAGTTGCGAAAGCCAAAGCGGCGGCAATGCGGTTGAGTTTTGTCATAGAGAAGCTCCTGGTTTAAAAAATTATTTGCTCGCGAGAGCGGTGATTTGAAAATTCACTTGAACCTCGTTCGCCACAGTGTCGAACTTGGCCCACATGCCCTCACCGATGTTGAAGTCGGCGCGGCGCATCACAAAGCTGCCATTGAACACCCCCACATTGCCTTGTGCAGTTTGTTTCAATGGAAAGCTGATGTCTTTGGTTTGACCTTTGATGGTCAATTTGCCTGCCACTTCAAATTGATTGGCAGCTGTTTGTTTAATTTGGTTGCTCACAAAGACGGCTTTGGGAAATGCTGCGGTGTGAAACCATGACTTGCCTGTCACTTCTTGATCGGCTTCGCTAGAGCCAGTGTCGATAGAAGCCAAGTCGATTTCCAACGTGGCTTTGGCTGCTGCAGGTTTGGTCGGGTCAAAGTTCAGTTGCGCTGAAAACTTTTTGAACTTGCCATCCATGCCAACGCCCATTTGCTTGTAGCTGAAAGCGACGTTGCTTTTGGCCGCGTCAATGGCTTTGTATTCAACGGCGTGAGCGTTGAAGGTCAGAAGCAGGGCCGCGAATGCAGTGCCCGTGGTTTTGAGAAAGCGTGATGTCATGATGCGTCTTGTTTGGGTTGGGTGAAGGAGGCCATGCGACGCAGTGTGTCGTCACGGTCGATGAAGTGGTGTTTCAACGCAGCCAATACATGGCCGGCAATCATGACCACCAAGGTCCAACTCAAGACACCATGGACGTCCTCAAGAAGGTGACCGAGGGCTTTGTCTTTGCTGATCAGGTCAGGCAATGGTAAAATGCCAAACCAAACGGTCTGCACACCTTTGGCTGAGCTCATCAGCCAGCCCGAGATGGGGATGATCAACATGAAGGCGTACAAAGCAATGTGACCTGCATGCGCCAATCGCTGCATGTTGAGGGACATGCTTTCCGCATAGGGCGGGGGTGGGCTGATCCAGCGCCATACCAAGCGAACCCAAACCAGTGCAAAGATGCTCACTCCGGCCCATTTGTGCCAAGAGAAATATTGCAACTTCTCGGGCGAGAATTCCATGTCGCTCATGATGCTGCCCAAGGCGACCAACCCAAAAATACCAAGTGCCATGGCCCAGTGAAGGGCTTTTGCGACGGGGGAGTAAGTACTGCGGTTCATGACATGCCTTTAAGTGAATGTGTAGCCGTCCATCGCAATGACATAACTGCTGATGCCGCGATAGAAAGCTTTGGCGTTGGCATCTTTGCCTGCAGCGCCCATGGCCACAAACAAAGGCAACAAATGATCTTCAGTGGGGTGTGATCGAACACCTTCGCGCGAATGCTGACGATAGTCCAACATACGCTGAACATGGTGATTTGTCAGTTCGTTCTCCACCCAATCGGCAAAGTTTTGAACATAGGCCGGTGTTTGACCGCCTTGCATGGCAGCCATGCGGTAGTCGCCCAAGTTGTGCGTGATGTTGCCAGAGCCAATCACCAAGAAGCCTTGGTGTGTCAGTTCTTCCAGTGCTTCGCCCATGGCCAATGCATGCGCTGTTCCGGCATGGCTTTGTATTGACACGGCAATGATTGGAATGTCTGCATCTGGAAACATTTGACGCAGGGGAGTCCAAGCGCCGTGATCAAGGCCGCGTGAGGGATCGGTCGCGACGTTGTCGAAGCGTTTTTGCAAAGCTGCCACCACTTCTTGGGCGCCCTCAGGGCAGCCTGTTGCGGGGTATTTGATTCTGTACAGCGCTTCAGGAAATCCGTAAAAGTCGTAAATGGTTTCCAGTTGTGTGGCCGTGCTCACCGTGGGAACGGCCGTGTCCCAGTGAGGGCTGACCACGATGATGGCGCGAGGTGCAGGCAACTGGCTGGCCAATTGACTCATGGCCGCGCCCGCTGCGCCAGGGTCTAGCGCAAAGGTGGGCGCGCCGTGAGGCACAAAAATGGCGTTGCGAAGGGTTTCCATACAGGTCTCCAAGGGGATGGGCGAACTGTAGGATTTAAATTGGTTTTAAAAAAGTATCTAATTAGCAAATATTTGTTGCAAAATTAGCAACAATGGACAAATTCAACGCAATGCAAGTGTTCGTGCGCGTGGCTGAAGCGGGCAGCTTTACAGCTGTGGCCAATCAGCAAAATGTCGCGCGATCCATGATCACCCGCCAAATCGCAGGACTGGAAAAACAACTTGGCAGCAAGTTGATTGTTCGCAGCACGCGCAGCCTCACCTTGACCACAGCGGGTGCGGCTTATCTCGAGCGTTGCCGTGTCATTTTGAACATGGTGGACGCCGCAGAGACCAGCTTGTCGGAAGAAAAGGTGGAGCCACGCGGCCGCATTCGTTTGGGGTTGCCACTCAGCTTTGGATTGCAGCGGCTCATGCCTACCTTGGCAGAGTTCTCCAAGCTGCATCCCCACATTCAGCTCAGCATGGACTTCTCGGACAGGCGCTCCAACTTGATTGAAGAGGGCATTGATGTGTCGATTCGCATCACGGCCAACTTGGACCCCAGCGACATCGTTCGCAAATTAGGCGCCTGCAAAATTCTCACCTTGGCGTCGCCTGACTATTTGGCGCAACACGGCACACCCAAGCATCCGCGTGATTTGCAAAACCATGAGTGCTTGGCCTATTCCATGGACATGAAGCCAGCGAACTGGATTTATGAAGCGGGCGGTAGCAACTTCAACGTGCCCATCAGAGGACGCATGATGGCCAACAATGGTGAAGCCCTGATGAAGGCAACGGCTGAAGGCATTGGCATCACGCGACAACCCGACTTCATTGCACAACCGTTCTTAGACGCTGGTGAAGTGGTGGAAATCTTGAAAAAGTTTGCGATGGACCCGCTTGGCATTTACGCTGTGTTGCCCAGCAATCGCTACATCCCGCATCGGGTTTCGGTGTTGATTGAGTACTTGTCAGCTGCGCTCAAATCCTGAAACGCCCTCTAAAATCGAAACAGCATGACACGAGAAGAAATCAAA
>CANGCI010000003.1 GCA_947451995.1 Comamonadaceae bacterium
AAGAACCACCTCAGGTTCGACACCAGCGTTGCGAATCAAGGCTAATGTATTGCGCGAAGTGCCGCACTTTGGGTTATGGAAGATTGTGACCATCAAGAACTCCTAATTCGTTCAACTTTATCATTTCAGAACTTCACATTGAGCAGGATAGCCTATGACCAATGAAGGACGATTGGGGGTCTTTTAGAGTGGTGGGCCCACCAGGACTTGAACCTGGGACCAAAGGATTATGAGCAGGCTTAAGAAATAAAACCTATTACAAATCAATGATTTACAAGCGATCTACAGAGGTGTGGAAGTAAATGTAGAACTTCAAATCAATGCATTTAATGGGTGACAAATCCACCCTCGGCCGTTAAAATTTAAGTCTAAAACCTGCACTGCAAGCCTATGTAGACGGGGAAAAAACGACCGTCGATTTGATCAACGAAGTCAAAGCGAAGTATGTCGCGTTACAACGCGGATAATGTCTACGGCATCCCTAAAACTTAAACCAATTAAATGCATTCTTCTATCGATCAGTACAAACTGGGTATATCCAATATTTGCAAACGCTACAGCGTTGCAAAATTAGATGTATTTGGCTCTGCTGCTAGGGAATATGACTTTAATCCCGCTAACAGTGATGCTGATTTTTTAATCGAATTTGCCTCCGAAGTGCAAGTCGGACTTAGTGAATTTATAGGTATTAAAACTGAACTGGAAAAATTACTAGGACGCAATGTCGATTTAATTGAGCCCGAAGCAATCGTCAATCCTTACGTTCTAGCCAGCATCAAGCGCAATCGCGAAACTATTTATGCAGCGTGACCCTCGCGCCTTCCTTTGGGACGTTCGGGAGTCAGCTTCAGCTATTCAATCGTTTGTTGCTGAATTGAACAGCGATACATATGCTTCGAATTCAATGGCTCAAGCAGCTTGCGAAAGAAAGTTTGAAATTATTGGCGAGGCCCTTAGTCAACTTTCAAAAGTTGATCCAAATTTGGCAGCAAGAATTCCCGAACTTTCACAAATTATTGCGTTTAGAAACCAACTCATTCATGGCTACGCCAAGATAAAGGCCAGCACAGTTTGGGCCACAATTCAAAGCTCACTGCCGCCACTGCTTACTTGCGTCAATGAATTACTCAATGAGTTTGGTGAAGTTTGAGGAAAAGAAAAAGCGCCTGCAATTTCTTGCAAGCGCTTGTTGACATGTGGTGGGCCCACCAGGACTTGAACCTGGGACCAAAGGATTATGAGCAGCTTTAAGATATAAAACCTATTGCAAATCAATAGGTTACACTTTGTTTACAGAGGTGTGGAAGCAAATGTGGAAGACAACTATTCCAATCACTTTTTTGTAAAACAATGCGCAACAATTGCATTGGCGTGCCCATGACCCAGACCATGTTCAATGTTGAGCCAATTGACAATTTCCATGTGCTTCATGCCTTTTTGTTTATGAACTAGTTTGATCCAATGGTCAATTGGCTGGCCATATTTCTTTTCAATGGATGGAAAATAAGAGGCTGGACCAGAAGCTTTTGTTTGTTCGCTCATCTGAATACTTTGAACAAAATTTATCTAATTTGCAGACATACAAAAGACAGCCAATTTATTGCCGTCTAAGTCTCTAAAGTAAGCGCCATAAAATTGGCCGCTCCTAGCACCAGGTGCACCTTCGTCTTTTGCACCTAGCGACAAAGCCTTGGCATGCACAGCTTTAACTTGAGCTGGATCTGCAGCAGCAATGGCAACCATCGAACCATTGCCAATGGTGGCTGCATGACCATCAAAGGGCCTCATGACGCTAAACATCGGTTTGTCGGCGGCAACTCCCCAACCCACACCCCGATCGCTTTTGAAAAAAGGTTTTGCATTCAGCAGAGCTAAGAGCTCACCGTAGAAATGAACTGCTTTTTCTAAATCGTTAGTTCCTACACATGTGTAACCAATCATGAAGTCTCCTGATGAAAATTTAAAATTAATGGTCGTTTGAAAAATTCATTGGGCAATTTAACGCGGTTTCCATCACTGGCCATTCCTGCAAGACTTAGCGTGACCGTCATATCGTCAAGCAAGTGGAATTCTTTGAAATAACCGACTTCGTATTTCTTATTATTTTGATCTCAATGACTTGCACATTCAAAACTGGCAGCCAAATTCACTGGGCCTGCTTTATAACGAGGCCACAGAGGCCATTGGCACAGAGGAAGTGAGCGCGTTACTTGAAAAGGAGCTTTAACTTCCTGATCAACAACTTCTAAAGTTTCAGGTGCTTTTCCGCGTTCAACCCAATCCACCAGAACAGACAACATGTCTACGTTTGAAGGCGCACCTGCGCCCACATGATCGACCCCTGGTGCCGCAAAAAGCCTAGCGAATTTCTTTGTATTTGCAGCTCCCATTTTCTCTTGAACGGTCGCAAAGTATTGAATGCCCGCATAGGGGCTTTGTGCATAGTCGGCGAGATTCTCCAAAATTACCAACTTGCCGCCGTTGGCATTAAATTTTGACAAATCTGGATTTGTAGAGTCCATCAAATTTGATACCTCTAATACCCTGGATGCATTTGCTTGCACAGAATAGCGAGTCAAGTCAGCATTTGGATCGCGCGCATAGAAATACTGAATAGCGCCTGCGCCATAAAACCATGCAATTCCGTTAGACATCTTTGGAGGGAATGCTGGAGGCTCTGTACCCAACCACCATGACTGCCATCCTCCAGTGGGCCCAAAAGATGGGATATTTTCTCCACTTGGACCTCGTGCAGGATATTCATTCACGCCATTCGCCAAGGTGATTGGCATCTTCATAGGGGAATGCAAAGTTTGCACAGCTTTAATTTGCGCGTCAGTCAAACATGAATTGCTGGCTTCGCCTTTGCAGCGAAGTTGAGTAACATCAAAGCGTTGCCTGCAACCAATAGGATCCGCAATCAATCCATCTACCAATCCATCTGAAGCATCACAAGCTGCTAAAACTGAATCATGAACCAGTTTTGTATGCGCAGGGCTTAGCCACGCCGCACCTCTAATGGCCATGCCGTCACGAAGTCCCGCATGCTGCAAACCCGTCCAAGAAATAACCGGGACGCGTGAAAAAATGCCATGAAAGTCATTTGGATAACGTTGTGCCATCGTAAGGCCTTCACGCCCACCTTCTGAACTGCCCATGAAATACAACTTATCTGGCTTTCGTCCATAGGCACGTTCTGTAATTACCACAGCAACATCGCGTACTTTTTTATACGAAGCGTGGGCAAAATTTAATAACGCTTCATCATTTAAAGCGAATGCTTGCGGAGGTTCATTCGGTGTATTTTGATGACCAGAATCCGTTCCCAACGTAACGAAGCCTTGGGCTAATGGCGAAGGTGTGTCAAAACGTTGTGCGGGAGGTAGACCTGTAGCGTTAATGAGTGTTCCATTGAAACCGCCGCCACCGTATTGAACAGAGCGGCCGTTCCATTGGGAGGGTAAATTAACTTGAAACAAGATAGGCGGTGCTGTAGAACTGACGGGTGCAATTCGGCCTAAGATTTTGCAAAACGCTGGCGTGGCCGGCGAAACTCGGCTTGCAGGGGTTGGACCTCTTTCAGCAACAGCTAAATTTGTCGCAGCGACCCAAGTTGCCGAATCAATTGTTGCTGCACCACTTGGGATCCCAATTTCATTAGAAGCAACCCCCGCTGTTAAAGAGGCGCACCTGACTGCAGGATCATTCCCCAATGAGACATTTACTGGTACGGTATTTAAATGCGAACACGCACTCAAAAAAATGACTGCACTGAGTGGCACGTATAGGGTTTTTTGGAAAACATTTTTCATATTTTGATTCTCCTTATTAATTAAATAATTATTTCGGGACAAGCTAATCGCCACACTGGGTTTTACCCTATTCATGCTTGCTGTTTCGTTAAAGCTTGCATTCATCAATTGGCTCAAGGAGAGCGCAACATCTAACTGACGCCCGATGACGGATTCGAACCTGCGGCTAAAGGATGATGGATAGCGACCGACATCAATTAAACGGCAGGGCGCATTTCAAAGCTATCACTGATTCCATCGAATGCAGGTGGATGTGTGACAAGTTCTTTTAAGTCGGGACTAGTTTGCGTTAACATTTTGAGGTCAGGCATTGGTCTGCTACTGCCCTCCTGCAAAGTCCACCAACGCTCCATGGCTTTGGCCATAGACAACAGGCGCGCATCTTGGCGCAAAGGCGCAATGAGTTGGAGTCCAAATGGCATGCCCGTATCGTCCAACCCCATAGGTAAGGACAGTGCTGGGCACGTACTCAATGTAACCAAGTAAGTCAAACTTAGCCACTCGTAGTAATTTCGTTGCGGCACGCCATCTATCTGCTGGGCGTACGGCAACTTCCAAGGAAAGGGCGATAGCGGCGTCACTGGCGCCACAATCAAATCAAAGTCTTCAAAATTGGTTTGAAACTTCTTAAATATTTGCGTTTGTGTCAGGTGAGCTTGCGCTCGATCGGCCAAGCCAAATTTTTCAGCAATCGTCAAGTTGGCTCGCACGTTAGCGCCAAGCGATTCTGGATGCGTTCGATTGACTTCTGCAAATCCTGCTAAAAAACTTTCGGCGCGAATCACGTCAAAACAATGATGGCCCTCGGACAAATCCCAATCTAACCACTGGCAACTTTTAACCTGCGACGACAACGCTTTGATCCTTTGATTAAAAGTGCTTCGAATCATGGGATCTATTGCACAAGCACCAAAATCGGCAGTCACGCCAATACGCAGGTCTGAGAGGTCAAGCTCTGCCAATGGCCAAAAGTCACTGGCTGCAATGGGAATTCCAAGTGGGTCCATGGCATGACAACCCACACTGGCAGACATCATCAGCGCAGTATCTTCTACATTGCGGCCCATCGGTCCAAGAACAGAGATAGCAGACCAACCAAGACTGCGAGCATCGTTTGCAATCACGCCAGGCGATGGGCGAAGTCCTACAACACCACACAACGCAGCGGGCAAGCGCAATGAACCGCCCGTATCTGAGCCAGTACAGAGAGGCAACATGTCTGTGGCCAATGCTGCGGCCGATCCACCCGATGATCCTCCTGCATTGAGCTTTGGATTGAAAGGATTACCTGTGGCACCCCAAACAGGATTGCGTGTGTTGCCACCTGCTCCCATGTCAGGCACATTAGTTTTGGCGGTCACGATGGCGCCAGCCTGTTTCAACCTTGAAACCAAAGCGTTATCTACTTTAGGCACATTACCTCGTAAGCGAACATTGCCGTAGGTGGTCAAGAGACCTGCGGTATCTTGCAAGTCTTTGACCCCCAGTGGCAGACCGTGCAGTGGTGCCAGCGCGTCTCCACTTCGCACTTTTTTTTCTGCCTCTAAAGCTGCGGCCTTGGCTCTAACGTCGTCTCTTGCGCAAATTGCATTGACCAAGGGATTCAATTGATCGATACGCGCCAAGCAAGCATCGAGCAATTCAACAGGCGAGATATCTCCGCTTGCAATCAGGTCACGCAATGCAACAGCACTTTGCGCAACCAGGGCTGATTGTTGGTTTAGATCACTCATTCAGTCGCAAGTCCCAGCTTGTCGATCAAGGGCTTCCAAACAGCAATGTCACGTTCTGCAAACGCCAAGACATCTGTGGGTTTACTATCGATCAAACTGACATTCATTCCCGTCATTCTTGTGCTGTAGGCACTGTCAGTACGGCACTTGTTAGAGGCCACATTCAGCTTTTGAATGGTTTCGGGAGGTGTCCCTTTTTTAGCCACGACCGCAATCCAAGCAGGGCGAGCGAGCACTGCAGGGCCTCCTGCTTCTGCAATGGTAGGGACATCTGGCATGAGGCTTGAGCGCTCTGAGGAAAACACAGCCAATGGCACTAACTTACCAGCTTTCACTTGCGCCGCCGCCGTGCCGATTACAAGGGTCATCGTTTGAATTTGGCTACCCATCAAAGCAGTGAGACCAGCGGCTTCGCCCACAAAAGGAATATGAGTGGCGGGCCATTTCATCGACTCCGCAAGGGCCGTCGTTAGCAAGTGTGCAGGACTACCTTTGCCGGGGGAACCAAAATTAAGTCCACCATTTTGAGTGGCGGCAATTTTTCCCAAATCCGACAAACGCTGAATGCCAGAGCCACTGGGGACTACAAGCACCAAGGGCGAAGTACCGATCACTGCAATACCGTCAAAATCTTTGAGTGGATCATAGGGGAGTTGGCGGTGCACAAAGGGGGTAATGGTCATCTGCGACATCCCGATAGTCATCACATTGGCGCCATCTGCAGGCAAACCTTTGAGCTGGTTGATGGCCAGGATACCGTTCGCGCCAGGTTTGTTGACAACAACCATAGGCTGTGCAACTTGTCTCGATACACATTCTGCCCAAGCCCTGGTCATCATGTCAGAACCACTGCCGGGTGGCTGCTGTGCAATCACTTGAAGAGGCGTCTGTGCAATCGCACCAAAAGTTTGTAATAAAACTCCAAGTGCTGCAATTTTGATAGCGGGTAATTTCATTGATTAGTCTCCGTTGTTTTAAGGAAAAATTTCAAAGTATCAGACAGCACACGCAGTTGAGGCTGTATCGTGCTTTCATCTGTGAAGGGTGTGAGTAGACCTAGCCCGCGCAATGACGACAAAATGAATTGCATACGCTCTACCCCCTGAGCTTGTGTCGCCAACTCCGGAAAGCTTTCGCTCATTTTGCCTAGCAATGTTTGTCCTAGCTCAGCTCGCCTTGCTTTGATGTGCTCAGTCAACAGGGCGTCATCACGAACTGCAAGATAGGCAGCCCATGCCACCGTAAATCGAGGTTGGCCATACAACTGCTGCCACGCCTTGTCTACAAAGTGATTTGCACGTTTGGTTTTAGACCAACTTGCTGGCGGCCAAAAATCGCTGCCATCGCTGAGCTTTGTAACCAAATGCGCCACTACATCCAACATCAAAGCGGCTTTAGAACCGAAGTGATGCTGGACAGCGCCTGTCGTCATATGAGCAACACGTGCCACTTCATGGATCGACAATTGACCATGTCCTTTAGACAGAAGAATTTCTTCCGCTGCATTCAACAATCTGGTTCTTGTTTCTGCGCTTCTAATTTGATGACGTGTTTCGCGAATGATTACGTTACTCATGTAATGCATTATGTTCGTAATGCAATTGAACTACGCTCGGATAAACCCTGTGTAGTGACGACACACATGCCTTCGGGTCAAAGATGCTCAGAGTGAGAGATTAAAAGAAGGAGACAAGAAAAAAGCGACTCGAATGAGTCGCTTTTAAAGTGGTGGGCCCACCAGGACTTGAACCTCATTCAAAAAAAGTTACCAATGAGCAGGTTTTTGCGCAGGCTTCCTCTTTGTATTGACACTTTTAGGCAACTGAGAAAGTCCAAGTTCGATATCCAAAATATGCTGACGAACCCAATCTACTTTGTTAGTCAATCTCTTGTTAGAAACAGCACCTCCAGTTAACCCCTTATCTCGCAGAGGTACGACAAGGCCTAGTCGTACATTGGGCGCATCCAATCGGACCAAATGCAACGCTGGCTCCAGATCGCTGTCGTTTGAACAAATGACTTGCTGATTGCATTCACCACGTATTGCATCTCTATAAACTTGTAATGCCAAGTTCACGTCGGTTTGTTTCTCCTCGATCATCCAGACCGGTGTGAGGTTCTGTTTGTTAGGCTCTTCACCATCAACATGAGAAGGCACGTTGGTTGTGCCAAAGATGTGAAATCCCTGAATGATTTGAACCAACTCTCCATGAGTCGCTTTTAAGGCACGGTGATATTGCGTCTGCGCATGTGCTGATGCTTCACCATGCCGTGCGTAGGAAGCTTTGACTGGTGAAGTGAAGTACTTGATGCAAATGACGGTTGCACTGGGATCTTGAGGTCTGAGAATTTGGTCGCGAAACAAAGTCCCCAAATCTAACCATTTATAAGGCGTCCCCTTGAGCCTTGAGTAATAGAGGTTGTAGCCGTCTACATAAATGATTGTTGGTGACAATTTGTGCGCCTAGAAAGTAAAAAGGCCATCTTTCGATGGCCTTTTCGCCCTAAGCCCGAGCCAACTAAATGACACTGCGAAGGGATTGTGCTTGTATTCTAGTGCGTTTGTTTGAAGTCTTGACGACTACATCTACTTTTGTAACTAAATGAAAGGTGCTAACAAATTGACCGGTACAAACTGTAAACGATGTCTCCAGTATGTACCCTTTTAAAGTGGTGGGCCCACCAGGACTTGAACCTGGGACCAAAGGATTATGAGCAGCTTCAAGAAATAAAACCTATTGCAAATCAATAGGTTACAAGTGATTTGCAGAGGTGTGGAAGCAAATGTGGAACTTATTAAGTCAATGAATATGCGTCCCACCGTTGACGTCGATGTTAGAGCCAGTCACGAATCCCGAAAGCTCTGACGACAAGAACAAACAAGCCCCCGCCATTTCACGCGTTGTGCCAACGCGCTTCAAGGGAATGGCGTCCACAATGCCTTTCAAGCGCTCTTCTGACAAGCCGTCCAACATGGGCGTTTCAATCATGGCTGGGCATATTGAATTGGCCCTAATTCCCAGCGCAGCAAATTCCCGCGCAATGCTCTTCGTCAAACTGAGCATGCCGCCTTTAGATGCTGCGTAATGCGAACCGCCCACCAGGCCACCGCCTCTCTGTGCAGCAGAAGAAGCGACATTCACAATGGTCCCTGATTTTTTTTCGACAAATACTTTCAAAACACTCTGGCAAATGTAGAAAGCGCCTTTGAGGTTGATGTCAAACATCAAATCCAAATCTTTTTCTGCAAGCTCTAGGATGGGTATATTTCGAACTATGCCAGCAGAGTTCACCAAGCAGTCAATGGTGCCATGCAAGGCAACAACCTCACTGACCAACTTATCGCAGTCGGTCGGACTGCTGATGTCGCAACTGAATCCATGCACAGAAACTGAATTTCCAAGCTTGCTTTGAATCGATAACTTCACCGCGTTCAAAGTTTCAGCATCCATTTTCACATCGGCCACAACAACTTTGGCACCATGCTCAGCAAACAACTCAGCTGTGCCATACCCGATGCTGCGCAAGGATGCTGCGCCCAAAATCAAACAAACTTTATCTTTAAGCAACATAAATTTCCTATCAGTGTGTGGGCGCTGGCATTTCAGTGACGGTCCATTCAAGTACCGACGAATGCTTTGGCAACCATCCCAACTCTTGTCTGGCGCGCACTGCGCGGACTCGGCTGTTACTGCCCAAAGAGAAATAGGCCATACCAACTCCCCATTGCGACGCGGCCACTTCCGGCGCTAAGTGCTCGAGCTGAGAAAACTGAAGTCGCTGAGTGAGTGCTTGACCTAACTCCAGAAATGAGGCTTCGCCGTTGGCCGCAAAATAAAAGGCACCCGCAGGAGCTTTCTCTAAAGCCAAACAATACAGATCGACAACGTCGTCAATGTGAACGTTGGACCAAGTATTTTTTCCCTCACCCACAATTTGAACCACGCCATGCTTCATCGCGTTGGTTACCAAGAAAGGGATTTGAACACTTGTGGTGTGAAGCCCTTTGCCAACGCCATAAATTAGGCTAGGACAAATGACCACAGATTTGACACCTCGTGACGCCGCATTCAAAACCTTAAGGTCAATGTTGCGGCGAGATTGCTTCAGTTCATGCACAACCAAAGGTGTCGATTCGTCAAAAATCATTTCCGACTTGATGCTGCCACGTGCATCGTCACCTACGATACTTGAACCGCTTGTATGTATGAATGGTTTTTGAGAATCCTCTATGGCTTTCAACATGACTTCGACAGACGCCGCATGGTCCGCACTTGCAGTGTTGATGACAGCATCGGCGTTGATTGCCTCACGCTCTAAAAGGGCTAGATCATCGAGATCACCCACTACAGGCTCAATACCTAGCGCAGTCAGTTGCGCAGCCTTATCAACATTTCGAACAAGGCCTCGCACAAGGCAACCATTGGCCACGAGTTTGATGGCCAAGGATCCGCCAATGAACCCACTGGCCCCAGTTAAGAAAACAGTTTTAACCTGGCTCATCAAGTCCCAAATCCTGTTGAAAGTCCTGGAATAGCCGCCACGATGGCAGTTCCCACAACGAGAGACAAGATATAGCCCAGAATTGGCTTCATGCCCTTGCTAGGACTGACTCGGCTGATAGCACACGCTGCGTAATAGCCCACGCCAAATGGCGGTGCAAACAAACCAATGCCCATGGCCAAAACAACCACCATGGAGTAATGAACATCATTGATGCCAAATTGCTTTGCTATGGGAAACAGCAAGGGGCCAAACACCACAATGGCAGGAATGCCTTCCAGCACGCTACCCAAGATGATGAAGGCGATGATCGAAACAATCATGAATCCATTGGCGCCGCCTGGTAACTGAGACATGGCCATGGCCAATTGACGCGAAAAGCCGGACTGCGTCAACGCCCATGCCATGCCAGTAGCTGTACCGATAATTAACAAAATGGCCCCCGACAATGCAGCAGTGTCTACAAGCGCCGGCCACAGCTTTCTGTAATCCAACTGTCGATACAAGAACGCACCAGCTAATATGGCGTAGGCAATGCCAATGGTAGAGACTTCAGTGGCGGTCGCCACACCCTCCACCACCGCAGCGCGAATGATGAATGGCAGTGCCAACGCCGGACTCGCAATTAGAAATGCACGTCCGATTTCGGGCCAACTGGCACGCACAACGCCCGTCATCTCAACTTTACGATTTCGCAGCCAAATCACAAAACAAAGCAATGCAGCCAATACAAGTGCAGGCACCAAGCCACCAGAAAACAAAGCCGCAATGGAAATACCGGTCACAGAGCCAATGGTAATTAGCACAATACTCGGGGGAATGGTTTCAGTTTGTGCGCCAGTAGCAGCAAGCAAAGCGACCATCTCACCTTCATCCACACCTTGTTTGCGCATTTCAGGGAAAAGCACAGGTGCAATAGCGGCCATATCAGCGGCCTTGGAACCTGAAATACCAGACACCAGGTACATGCCACCAACCAATACGTAAGACAAACCACCCCTTACATGGCCTAACAAGGAGGCCAAGAAACGCACCATAGCCTTGGCCATGCCGCTCAACTCAAGCACTACACCCAAGAACACAAACAAAGGCACGGCCAATAAGACCAAATGCGACATGCCTTCATCCATGCGTCCCACAATGACACTGGTTGGTTTTGAGGTGGTCAACGCGATATAGCCAAAAGTAGCCAAACCGAATGCGAATGCGATGGGCACGCCCGTCAAAACCAAGATGGCGACGATGACCACAAAGAAAATGAACAAGTTCAAATTGCCCAAATCTTGAAACAAGGGGGTCATGGCATACAAAACACCCACGGAAACTACAGCAATTCCAATGGCTGTCAGCAAGCGCTTCAAACTGCTTTCTTCTGCAAACTTCAAAACAGCGCTGATGCCCATTAGAAAAATACCCACTGGCAGCGCAGAGGCGCGCCAAGCATTTGAAATCTCTAATGATGGTGAGGTGACGATGGCTTCATCAATCGCAAACTCTAATGCTGGATGGCCCACCAAGACCAGAAATGTGGCACCGGCCACCACGCCCAATAAATCAAAAAACACCCGTTTCTCTGGCGATGCCAAATCGACCAAGGCCGTCATGCGCATATGCGCCGAGCGTCTAAAGGCAATCACTGCACCTAACATTGCCAGCCACAAGAACATCACTGAAGCCAATTCATCAGACCAAGTGAGCGGACGGTGCAATGCATACCGACTGACCACTCCGCTGAAAAGCACAATGATTTCTAAGAAAACCAAAATGGCTGCAGGCACTTCTGTCACGAATTCCAATGCAGCTTCTAGCTTTGCAACAATGCGCAACCATGCGCTGTTTTGCTGCGCTGCCCTTTTTGACGCATCTGCGTCCTGTGTGTGAGCTGACGTATCCAAGGGGGCGTCTCCAAACGTAAAAAAGAGGAGCCGGCCCTAGGGGACGGCTCCGAACAGAACTTACAAAAACTTAGGCCATTTTTCCGGCGTACTTTTCAAGGATGGTCCATGTTTCTGGACCAAACTTTTTCTGCCATTCAGCAAAGTAACCTGCTTTTTGCAAAGCTTCGCGGAAAGGCTTGGTGTCAACACGATTGAACTGCATGCCTTGACCTTTGAGTTTTGTCTCAAGCGACGCATTCAAGACATCATGTACATTTCGCTGTTTCGAAACATTGGCATCGATGATTTTGGTTGCCAATGCTCGCAAATCTTCTGGCAGAGCATTCCAGTTCTTTTTGTTACCCACCAATGCAAAGTACTCCCACATGTGGGATGTCAATGAGCAGTATTTTTGAACTTCGTACAACTTGACAGCATCGATGGTGGGCAATGCATTTTCTTGACCATCCACCACCTTGGTTTGCAAGGCTGTGTACAACTCTCCAATTGGCACTGTTGCAGGTGATGCGTCCAGGCCCTTGAACATCGAAGTCCAGAGGGGTGTGGCAGGCACTCGAATTTTCATGCCTGCCAAATCTTTCGGTGAATTGATCGGTTTTGTGGAATGCGTAATTTGACGGAAACCGTGATCGAACACATGACCCACTTGCACCAAGTTCACCTTGTCAAAGGCGCCGCGAATGTGGTTGCCCAAATCCCCATCCATGGCTTTCCACACTGTGGCGTAGTCAGGGAATGCAAACGCAATAGAGTTGATGGCTGCAGTGGGCGTAAGGTTGCCGTAAATGGAGCCTGCAGTACATACAAAATCAATTGCGCCTGAACGAACTTGCGACAAGGTGTCAGTGTCGCTGCCCAATTGACCGCTTGGATAGACCTCAATGTTCAAGCGACCATTGGATTCTTTCAAAATTTCAGCACAAGCGGCTTTCAAGGCCACTGGTGTTGGATGGCTTTCCGGCAATGTAATCGCAATTTTCAAATTGAATTTGCCAGCACCTTGTGCCAAAGCAATGCTTGGTACAACCGAAGCTGCTGCCACGCTTGCCATCACTTTCAATGCGCCGCGACGACCGGCTTGTGTTGTGGCCATTTCGCCATTCAGGGTTTGATTCATTTTGTGTCTCCAGTTAATTTAGGTCGGTGTATCAATCAAAAAACGTTGGGTTGGTGCACTTCGATGCAATGACCATCTGGGTCATATAAAAACACTTGGTGCCAACCAGGAATGGCCCAGCAGCCGTAATCTGCGTACCGAATGCCTAAGGCATCGCACTTGCGCATAAAGCCTTGAATGTCGTCAGTACGAAAGCAGAAGTGGCCGTGTCCCATCGGGTTCACAAACTTCTTCATCTTGAAACCAGTGTCCAGATCACGCTCTGACCAGTGGAATTCAATGTCACCATCAGTCAAAAAGTCGACCTTACCGGTGTAAGCGCGGTCATCGCGCTGACGGCTAATGACGGTGTGCTCGTTGTCCGTGATCGTTCCCAGCTCAAACAAGGTTTTGTAAAACTTGGTCAAACGGGATAAGTTGTCGGTACAAATGTTCATGTGGTGAAACTTGAATTCCATAGCGCTTTCTTTCAGTTAGGTTGTTTTTTTCACCTTCAAAAGGCCCTTCAAAGGACCTCCTGTTTCAGTGTTCTGGGAGCTTTTTCTCAGCTCTGGGTTGAAGATAAACCAAACCACATATGAAGTAAACAATTCGCCAATGAAATTTAATAAGTGTTATCCCTAGTTTTTTCCGCCTTAAATTTATCAAACCACACTTTATTGAATTACCTATGAATGGTACGATTCATTTATGGAAATAATTGAAGAAGATGCACCTTTGGTGCTAGCCCCCTCCACTAGCAGCGTTCGTACAGAAATCTGCAGCATTGCTTCGGTCAGAAGAGTTGCGGCCATGCTCGACATCGAACCCGACACCATCGCAGAGGGTGACCCTTTGCCAAGAGGTTGGCAATTCATCTTGATGGCAGCAGACACGCGTCGTTCGTCACTCCGTGCTGATGGTTTTCCAGGGCTTGGCGTGACCATGCCAGACCTTGGTTTGCCACGATTGTTGTTAGGCAGCAGATCAGTTGATTACCTCAAAGACATTCCCATTAGCGCCAGTCTCATTCGCCAGAGTGCGATTAAAGACATCACTCAAAAAATGACCAAGTCAGGACCGATGGCTGTCGTGTCTATTCAACATGAGTTGCGCTTAAAAGAATCAGTTCAAGCCGCACTGATCGAGACACAAACCTATTTGCTACTGCCAGCAACGAAAGGCGCCCCAGCATCCAATGCTTCCGATTACGCCGGGCCGATCAAAGGGCATGTCATGAAGACGGTTGTGCCCGATGAGACCTTCCTCTTTCAATATTCAGCACTTGGCTTTAACTCACACAAGATTCACATTGACAGAGCACACGCCAGAAACGTGGAAGGCTTTCCCGACCTGATCGTGAATGGCGGCCTGGTCACCTTGCTTTTGACTGAATTTTTGCGAAATGAAATTGGTGTGAAGCCGTCCGCATTGCGAGTTCGCCACATGGCGCCGCTTTACTGCGGCAGTCCCATCACCATGGTGGCCAATCAAGTGGATTCGAAATGGCACCTGCAAGCCTTCGACAACCGATCAATTCTGAGTGTAGACATGGAAGTAGAAACTCATGACCTTTAAAGCATTGGCTGGCATTCGTGTCTTAGACCTCACCAGTGTTGTGGTGGGTCCTGTTTGCACATGGCGCTTGGGGCAATACGGCGCAGAAATCATCAAAGTAGAAAATCCTGAAGGCGACCTGATGCGTGGACTGGGTGGCCAATCCCCTACTGGCCAGCACTCTGGCGCCTACTTGCACTTGAACCGAGGAAAACGCAACATTTGCCTCGACCTCAAAAAAGAAGGTGCGATGGAGGTCATGAATCGTTTGATCGAATCAGCTGATGTGATTGTGGCCAACATGCGGCCACAAGCTTTGAAAAAATTGGGTATTGATTCAGAAACAGTTCGAAACAAATACCCTAACAAAATTTACTGTTTGATCACAGGCTACGGCACTGACGGCCCCTACGCAGGTATGCCTACATACGATAGTGTGGTCCAAGGTGTAACAGGAATGGCTGGCTTGTTTTTACAACGCGATGGTCAGCCCAACTACGTCCCGATGCTGATTTGCGATCACGTGGCCGGTGAAATTTCTGCGGGTGCTATTTTGGCGGCCATTGCCGAGAGAAATGTAAGCGGCAAAGGTTGCAGCATTGAAGTGCCTATGTTCGAAACCATGGCCACATTTGTTTTGCAAGAACACTTAGCAGCACAAAGTTTTGATCCGCCTGTTGGCCCTGTTGGTGATTTGCGCTTATTGAGTCCGCACAACAAACCTGTTCAAACTGGTGATGGTTGGATTTCATTTACGGTCAATACAGACCCGCAAGTGCGCGCGTTTTTGACAGTGACAGGACGAAATGACTTGCTCAGCGATGAGCGTTTTAACTCTGTTGCTGCACGCGCTACTAACGTGAAAGAATGGTTTGCCATTCGTGGTGCGCCACTGACACATAAATCAACGCAAGAATGGCTTGACTTACTCCAGTCGGCAGACATCGCAGCACAAGCTTGCCACACGCTGGCAACACTTCCGAACGACAAACACCTCAAGGCTGTGGGCTTGATTCAGTATGAAGATCACCCAACGGAGGGTAAGACTGCAGCCATTCGATCATCTATCAAAGTTGACAGTGCGCATCCTCAACTTCGGGAACCATCGCAACCCAAAGGTTGGGAAACACGCAAATTATTAGAAGAAATGGGCTACTCAACGGATGAAGTGGCAGTACTCTTTGCAAAAGGTTCTGCAGTGACTGCTGCTATTTAATTGTTAGCTCAATAACCGGCTAGGCGAAGGGCGAACTTTTGGCAGTTCCGCCCACTTTGGACGAGACTGCACGTGCCGCTAGGCCCAATGCCGCGGTTACTTCTGGAATAGATTTCCGTTGATTTTGATCAATGCGCTCTGCATAAGGCACAGTCAAAGCAGCGAGCGCTCTTCCTTGTGTATCCAAAATGGGAAAACTAACAGCATACAAACCACGCACTTGCACGCTTGGGATAGATTCGAAACCAACTTTTCGAATCGTCTCCAAAATGGTATTGATCTGAGGGTCAGAGTGCTCGGGGCGTCTTTGCACCGACTCTTCAAGCCATAGCTTAGAAGTTTCTGGTGTTTGAAAAGCCACAAGAACTCGTCCAGATGCAGAGATAAGGACATCTAACTCTGAACCAGTACGCACACTGAATCCCATGCCACTAGGCGCATCCACTTTAGCCAAGACCAATTGTTTGCCTTGAGAATAAACGGTCAAATGGCAAGACTGATCTAAATCTTTGGCCAGTCTTTGCATGACTGGCAATGCTTCGGCCAACAAACGCTGCGTGGGGGGACTAATATGCGCCAACTCGAAGAGCTTGGTTGTAATAGCGTATGAGTTTTCATCAACTTGCGAAACATAGTTGCGATCGACCAAGCAATTCACCATTCGGTAAATTTCACTGACGCTTCTATCAAGGCTTTTTGCTATCTCTTTTTGGCTTAAAGCGCGGTCACTTTTGCAAAGCATTTCAAGAATATCAAGACCTTTTTCTAGCGCCGGTGCGGAGTAAACCCTACGTTCTGATTCACCCGCGTCATCTTGAGTCTTCAATTGTTTAGCCATTCTGAATTCACCAATAAACAAGTTTTTTTACTGGAGCAATCATAACGGGCTGGACAGCGGCTTCAAGCTCTAACGGTTCTCCCAAAACAAAACCCCCGACATTTCTGAAGGGGGTTTGATGTATTGGTGGGCCCACCAGGACTTGAACCTGGGACCAAAGGATTATGAGTCCTCTGCTCTAACCAACTGAGCTATAGGCCCTTGGGCGCTGATTGTACTTTGCCCAAAAGCCTCTCTTAGAGCGTCAGCGGCCTTTATGCCGCAACCGGCTTGAACTGATACCCGTTGCCACTGACTTCCATCGTGCCAAACGCTGGGAAGGGGAAGTGGAAACCACCGGCCATCATTTTGTCTTTGACCAGCATGTCAAAGATGCGGCGGCGTGACATGCGTGCCATGGCGGGGTTCATGTCAAACAACACAGACCAATCTGGCGCACGTGCAAACAAGGATGGCACGTTGGTGATGTCGGCCACGTAGGCAAACGACTGACCTTCTGAATCCATGCGGAACAAGGTGTGACCCGGTGTATGACCGAACGCAGCCACGGATGTAATGCCTGGCGCCACAACAGCACCCGATTCAAACTTGACCAACTGATCGCCACCCAAATTGCCCAATGCACGGCGCACGCCCATGAAGGCGCCTTTCATGGCGGGGGGTGCAGCTTCCATGCGCGCATCGTCCATCCAGAATGCATGCTCTGTGGCGGGCACGTGGACACGCGCGTTGGGGTACACCAGTTCGCCGGCTTTGTTGCGCAAACCGTTGATGTGATCACCATGGTAGTGGCTCAACACCACGTTGTTGATGTCGTTGGGTTTCAAGCCCACAGCTGCCAAGTTGGCGGCCAGTTTGCCTGTAGTCGGCGGGCCGTTGTCGGCAAAGCCGGTGTCAAACAAGTAGCGTTGATCGCCATTGATCAACAAGAAGGGGGTGTAAGGCACATCGATGTAATCGGTGGGCAGGTTTTGGCTGGCCAGCAAGGCTTTGACTTGCTCGAGGGGAGCATTGGTCACAAACTCTTCGCCCAGTGGACGGCGCACGGCACCATCGTTCAAGGCGATGATTTCCATCTTGCCTAGCTTCATGCGCTTGTGGCCAACGGCAGGCAGGTCGGGCAAGCCGAAGTTGGGGGCCGACTGTGACCACACCGATGAGAAAGTAAGAGCGGATGCGCCGGCAATGCCAGCACCCAAAAACAAGCGTCTGTCCAACATGATGAGGTCTCCTCAGTTTTATCAAACGTCAATATACCAATGGCGTTCTAGAGCACGCACCGCTCTTTCAGAATATCCCTTCCAGGGGTATGACACTCACAAGCCCTGAACGGCCACCAATCTGGCGCGGCTGCATTCATCGCGAATGCTTTTAAGGCCCTGGTAGATGGGCCCGTTGTAAAAGCTTTCAAACGCGGCAATGTCGGGAAATTCCAAAATGACGATGCGCCTAGGCTCCCAATCGCCTTCGTAAACACGATGCTCGCCGGCACGCGCCAAGTACTTGCCACCTGCAGCTTCTAAGGCAGGCTTGACGCCCGCCATGAATTCTTGGTAGCGGGTTAAGTCAAAAATTTCCACGTCAAAAATCACATAAGCGCTCATGCGGTCTCCTTGTGTTTAATCAGCTTTATGTCTGTGTCATTTCAATGCATCCTTGATTCTGGTTGATCAAGACGTCATGAATTAAAGGCTGTTGATCCAATAAGATTTTCAAAATTGCAGATCGCGATGGATGCGTTGTTTTGATCCAAATGACATTGGGCGGATGTCCTTTAATCAAGGACAGTTCTTCAAAATCTGCATCTTGCGTGACGATCACAAAATCGTTTGATTTGGCATATTCCCAAATTTGAACATCGCTTGCAGCTTCCAACCCCACCAACACAACTTGTGTGGATTCTGGGTAAGCCGTCAACAAAAAAGGAACTAGTCTTCTAGACAGGTTCTCATCTAGCAACAGCTTCATCAGACTGCAACTGAATAAACTTTGCGCTCGCGATCGGCTGCAAAAGAGAGTGCAGCCAAGATGTCTTCTGGTTCTAACTCGGGAAAGTCTTCGAGGATTTCTTGTTGCGAGGCACCTTGTGACAGCTGCGACAAGATGTCATAAACCGTGATGCGCAACCCACGAATACATGGTTTACCACCACGTTTGCCTGGTTCTAGAGTGATTCTGTTCATCTAGCGCCCTTTCTTCGTTGGGATTGGATGGATTGACTTTGTAAAACCTCGAGTTGCCATTGTAGGTCTGGCAACTTGCGAAGTGGTATTTTGCTGACTATACTGTATTTTTATACAGTATATTTGCAGCATGCCTACAACTGCTTTCATCACACCTAAGCCAATAAACCCCTCCGCCCCCAAGCTGTGGCTCAACATGTGCGCCTGGAAAGTGCCCGCTGGCTTTCCCTCGCCCGCTGCCGACCACACCCAAAAACGCATTGACCTCAACGACCACCTCATTCGCAACAAAGAGGCCACGTTCATTTTCAAAGTGAAGGGCGACTCGATGGTGGGTGCCGGCATTTACGAAGGCGATGCCTTGGTGATTGACCGCTCGATTGAAGCCAAACACAACAACATTGTGTTGGCCGTGCTCAACAACGAGTTCACCGTGAAGCGTTTGTACAAGCGCGGTGGCGTGGTGAAGTTGGTGGCCGAGAACAATTTGTACCCGCCCATTGTGGTGAAGAGCGGCGAGGAGCTCAGCGTTTGGGGCGTGGTCACTTACAACTTGCACAAGCTGTATTGACACCTCATCAACCTGTCGTGCATCGCTATGAGTTCTGCCCCACAAGCACCCGTTCAACAACTGGCCCTGGTGGATTGCAACAACTTCTACGTCAGTTGCGAACGGCTGTTCCGCCCCGACCTGCGCAACGTGCCCGTGGTGGTGCTGTCCAACAACGATGGTTGCGTGGTGTCGCGCTCCAACGAGGCCAAGGCTTTGGGTGTGCGCATGGGCCAGCCCTGGTTTGAGTGCAAAGCTTTGGTGGCCGAGCACGGTGTGTTTGCACTCAGCAGCAACTACGCCTTGTACGCCGACTTGTCCAACCGCGTGATGCAAATTTTGAGCGAGTACTCGCCGCGCTCGGAGGTGTATTCCATTGACGAATGTTTTGTCGACCTCACCGGCACACCCAACTTGCGCGAGGTGAGTTACGCCATGCGCCAGCGCGTGGTGCAGTGGACAGGCATACCGGTGTGCGTGGGCATTGGGCCCACCAAAACACTGGCCAAGCTGGCCAACCATGTGGCCAAGAAGCATCCACGCTCGCAAGGCGTTTTCAATTTCAACGCGCTCACTGAAGCGCAAAAAGACAAGCTGCTCACACAATTGCCTGTGGAAGAAGTGTGGGGCGTGGGCCGCAAGCTCACCAAGCGTTTGGCCGAGTACAACATTCACACGGTGCAAGATTTGAAAGTTGCACACACGCCCACACTGCGCGCCGACTTTGGCGTGGTGATCGAAAAAACACAACGTGAGTTACAAGAAGTTCCGTGCGTCGATTTGCAAGAAATCACACCCGACAAACAGCAAATCATTTCCAGCCGATCGTTTGGCAACATGGTCACCGAACTACCTGTTTTAAAAGATGCCTTGTCGACGTTTGTGGCCAACGCCTGCGCCAAACTGCGCGCGCAAAACAGCCAGGCGGCCGTCATTCAAGCGTTCTTGCACACCAACCGGTTTAGAAAAGACTTGCCGCAGTACTCGCCCAGCTTGGCCGTGCCACTGCCCTACCCCACCAACGACAGCTTGGTGATTTTCAGATGGGTGGACGCGCTCTGTGAGCGCATGTACAAGCCCGAATACCAATACAAAAAAGCCGGCATTGTATTGAGCGACATCAGCCCCGTCACGCACTACCAAGGCGACTTGCTCGAAGAGCCTGCGCCCGCGCAAGGCACGCTCATGCAAACCCTGGATGCCCTGAACCAACGCTTTGGCAGGGGCGCAGTGAAGGTGTCCACGCAAGGCGCCTACAGCGGGTGGCAAATGCGGCAAGAAAGAAGGTCACCCAACTACACCACCGATTGGACCGAGGTGCCGGTGGTCTAGAATGAATTTTTCGTCACTGAAAACACCACCATGTCCACGTTGCCCGCCACTGCCATCGTTCGAGAAGTCGGTCTGCGCGACGGTCTGCAAAGCATTCAAACCATTTTGCCCACAGCGCAAAAAATAGAATGGATTCAACAGGCCTACGCCGCCGGTCAACGTGAAATTGAAGTGGGCTCTTTCGTGCCGCCCAAACTCATGCCGCAACTGGCAGACACTTGGGGCGTGCTGGCCTTTGCCAAAACACTGCCCGGCCTCACGGCCTCTGTGCTCATCCCCAATTTGAAAGGTGCCGAACGCGCATTGGAAGGCGATGCAGACCTGATGGTCTTGCCTTTGTCGGCCAGCCATGCACACAGCTTGGCCAACTTGCGCAAAACGCCCGATGAAGTGGTGCAAGAGCTGGCGCGCATTCGCGCCGCACGCGACGCCTCTGGCAAGAAGACCCTCATTGAAGGTGGCGTGGGCACGGCATTTGGTTGTACCTTGCAAGGCGAAGTGAAAGTCCAAGAAGTGCTGCGCCTCATGCAGGCCTTGTTAGACGCTGGCGCAGACCGCGTGAGTTTGGCCGACACCGTAGGCTATGCCGACCCGCACTCGGTCAGTGTGCTGGTAGAAAAAGCCTTGCGCATCGCTGGCAACAAACTCTGCTGCGGCCACTTTCACGACACCCGTGGCTTGGCACTGGCCAACGCCTATGCCACCCTCAGCTTGGGCATTCAACGCTTTGATGCGTCGCTCGCCGGCATTGGCGGCTGCCCGCACGCACCGGGCGCCAGTGGCAATGCCGCCACCGAAGACTTGGCCTTCATGCTGGAAGCTTCCGGCGTGAAGACAGGTATCGACATTCCCAAACTGTTGGCCTTGCGCCAGCAAGTGGCTGGATGGCTGACAGGGGAACAAACCAATGGCACTTTGTGGCGCGCTGGCTTACCCAAAAATTTCAAAGGAGTACTTCATGGCTGATTTGTTTGAAAACCCAATGGGTTTGTGCGGTTTCGAGTTCGTAGAGTTTGCATCTCCTGTCGCGGGTGTCATCGAGCCCTTGTTTGAAAAAATGGGCTTTTCTTTGGTGGCCAAACACCGCTCCAAAGACGTGGTGCTGTACCGCCAAGGCGATATCAATTTCATTGTCAACCGCGAGCCCAGAAGCTTGGCGGGCTACTTTGCGGCAGAGCATGGTCCTTGCGCGTGCGCGCTGGCGTTTCGGGTCAAAGACTCGCACAAAGCCTACGCTCGTGCGCTAGACATGGGCGCGCAACCCGTCGAGGTACCGACAGGGCCAATGGAGTTAAGACTGCCCGCCATCAAAGGCATCGGCGGTGCGCCTCTGTATTTGATCGATCGTTACGAAGACGGCCGAAGCATTTACGACATCGACTTTGAATTCATTGAAGGTGCAGACCGCCACCCCGTAGGCCATGGCTTCAAAATCATCGACCACCTCACCCACAATGTGTACAAGGGTCGCATGGCGTTTTGGGGCGCTTTTTACGAGAAGATTTTCAACTTCCGAGAAATTCGCTACTTCGATATCAAAGGCACACACACGGGTCTGACCAGCCGAGCCATGACGGCACCCGATGGCCTCATTCGCATTCCTTTGAACGAAGAATCTGGCAAAAATGGCGGGCAAATTGAAGAGTATTTGATGCAGTTCAACGGAGAAGGCATTCAGCACATTGCTTTGCGCACAGACGATCTAATGAAAAGCGTTGACGCGCTGCAAATGGCCGGCATTCCACTCATGACAGCGCCCAACGACATCTACTACGAGATGCTAGAAGATCGCCTCAAAGGCCATGGCGAACCAGTGGCAGAATTACAGGCACGCGGTATCTTGTTGGACGGCTCCACCGCCAATGGCGAAAAGCGTTTGTTGTTGCAAATCTTCTCGCAAACTTTGTTGGGCCCCGTGTTTTTTGAATTCATCCAGCGCAAAGCCGACGAAGGCTTTGGCGAAGGCAACTTCAAAGCATTGTTTGAGTCCTTAGAACGTGATCAAATTAGACGTGGCGCCATTCAAGTCGACGCCTAAAGGAATGTCATGAAAATTAGCAGAATTCACCACGCGGCTTATCGCTGCAAAGACGCCAAAGAAACCGTCGAGTGGTACGCCAAAAACTTGAACATGGATTTTGTGCTGGCCATTGCCGAAGACTTGGTGCCCTCCACCAAAGCACCCGATCCGTACATGCACATCTTCTTGGATGCAGGTGGCGGCAACGTGCTGGCCTTCTTTGAGTTGCCCAACTCGCCCGAAATGGGCCGTGATGAAAACACCCCTGCGTGGGTGCAGCACATGGCCTTTGAAGTCGACAGCATGGAAACCTTGCTGGCCGCCAAAGCCAAGCTAGAGGCCAATGGCGTTGAAGTGCTGGGCCCCACCAACCACACCATCTTCAAAAGCATTTACTTCTTCGACCCCAATGGTCACCGTTTGGAATTGGCCACCAACACTGGCACACCCGAGATGTACAAAACCTTGGACGAGGTGAAGTGGGACATGCTGAACGAGTGGAGCAAAACCAAGCGCGCACCCAAGCATGCGGCTTGGATGCATGAACCTTCTTGATTGAAAAACGAGTCAGTCGATTTACTTCGACTGACTTAAAGCGTTGCCCACCATCTTGGACGTGATGTCCACAATTTGAATCATGCGCTCGTAGGGCATGCGTGTAGGACCAATAACGCCTAACGTGCCCACCACATGGCCGTCCACCTCGTAAGGTGCACTGACCACCGACAACTCTTGCATCGGCACAAACTGGCTTTCGCCGCCAATGAAAATACGCACACCATCGGCCTGACTAGACACATCGAGCAGTCGCATGAGCTGCGTTTTTTGCTCAAACAAATCAAAGGCCTGACGCAAGTTGCCCATGTCGCTAGAAAAGTCGCTGACCGACAACAAGTTGCGCTCACCCGAAATCACCACATCGCCTTCGTCTTCACTCAAGGCCTCTGAGCTCATTTGCACTGCAGCCTGCATGAGGCTGGCAATTTCAGACTGCAAGTTGACCAGCTCTTGCTTCACACGCATGCGAACTTGTTCGATGGCCATGCCCGCGTAATGCGCGTTCAAATAATTGGAAGCTTCGATCAGCTGACTTTGCGAGTAATCGGCCTCGGTGAAGATGACGCGGTTTTGCACATCCCCTTCGGGCGAGACAATGATCAGCAACACGCGTTTTTCAGACAAACGCAAAAACTCAATGTGCCTGAACACCGACGCACGTTTAGGCGCCATCACCACGCCCACGTAATGCGACAAACTGGACAACAGGTTGGCGGCGTTGGCAATGACCTTTTGCGGTTGGTCAGGCGCCAGCCTTTGGGTGGGCAATTCGCCCTTTTGAACCGTCAACATGGTGTCGACAAATAGGCGATAACCCCTATTGGTGGGCACCCTGCCAGCCGATGTATGCGGGCTGGCAATGAGGCCCAACTCCTCGAGGTCGGACATGACGTTTCGAATGGTGGCAGGGGATAATTCAAGCCCCGACGCCTTGGACAGCGTGCGGGAACCCACAGGCTGGCCGTCCGCAATGTAGCGTTCAACCAGCGCTTTGAGTAATAACTTGGCACGATCATCTAGCATTCGGTCATTTTAATGATGTAATTTGCGAATGAAGTCTAAATTTCGTCACGTTGCGCTTTTTGGCAAGTACCACGCCGTGGTTTCTGGCGCGGCTTTGGAAAGCTCGCGTCGGGTACTGGACGATGTGGCCCAATTCATCAGCCGTATCGGTGCCGAAGTGGTGCTGGAAGCCGGCACCGCCGAGCACCTGGGCCTCAACCTCTACCCCACGCTCAAAATGGCCGAGATCGGCCAGCAATGCGATTTGGGCGTGGTGATTGGTGGCGACGGCACCATGCTGGGCATTGGCCGCCAGGTGGCGCAATACGGATTGCCGCTCATTGGCATCAACCAAGGTCGCTTGGGCTTTATCACTGATATTCCCATGGGCCAGTTTGAGCAAACCCTCCAGCCCATGCTACTGGGCCAATTTGAAGAAGAGCAGCGCAGCATGTTGCACGCCAAGGTGTGGCGCGACAAGCATTGTGTGTTTGACACCTTTGCCATGAACGACGTGGTGGTCAACCGCGGCGCCACCTCGGGCATGGTGGAACTTCGCATTGAAGTCGATGGCCGCTTTGTGGCCACGCAGCGTGCCGACGGCCTCATTGTGGCCACGCCTACAGGTTCCACCGCTTATTCCTTGTCGGCTGGTGGCCCGCTCATGCATCCCACTTTGGGCGGCTGGGTCATTGCCCCTATTGCGCCGCACACGCTGTCCAATCGTCCCATCGTGTTGCCGGACACCTCGCACATCAGCATCGAAATTGTGTCGGGCCGCGACGCCAGTGCCAACTTTGACATGCAGTCTTTGGCCAGCCTGTTGTTGGGCGATCAAATTACCGTCGAGCAGTCAATTCACAAAGTGCGGTTTTTGCATCCTCAAGGCTGGAACTACTTTGACACCTTGCGCAAAAAAATGCACTGGAACGAGGGAGGCGTTTAAGCCATGGCGCTGCGTCACATCAGCCTGCGCGACTTTGTCATCGTGCGCCAACTCGACCTTGATCTATCGCAAGGCTTCAGCGTGCTCACAGGCGAAACAGGCGCTGGCAAATCCATCCTGATTGATGCCCTGCAATTGGCGCTCGGCGAACGCGCAGATTCCAGCGTGGTGCGCGAAGGTGCTGCGCGTTGCGAAGTGTCAGCTGAATTTGACTGCCCGCCGCAAGCGAACGCTGTTTTAGAAGAAGCAGGATTCGAAGTCGCCGACACACTTTTGCTCAGACGCAGCGTCGACCCTCAAGGCAAAAGCCGTGCATGGGTCAATGGCAGCCCAGCCACCGCCACCCAATTGCGCGCTTTAGGCGAAATGCTGCTCGACATTCATGGCCAACACGCCTGGCAAAGCCTCACGCGCCCAGATGCAGTGCGCGGCTTGCTTGACGCCTATGCGGGCATCAGCACCGATGCCCTCAAAACTGCTTGGCAAACTTGGCGTCAAGCCCAGCAAGCGGTGCAACAAGCCAAGAGCGCACAAGATTCCTTAAGCCGCGAGCAAGAGCGCTTGGCCTGGCAAATTGGTGAGCTCGACAAACTGGCACCCGCCTTGGACGAATGGGAAGAGCTCAACACGCAGCACACGCGCCTGTCGCATGCGCAAGCCTTGATTGATGCCGGCCAGTCGGCCTTGGCCGCCCTGGATGGCGACGAATCAGCGCGCATGGGCAGCCTCAGCGGCGCCATTGCTTTGCTGTCCCAAGCCAGCAGCAATTTGCAAGATCAAGCCCACGTCGAACCCGAATTTCAAAGCATTGCAGAAGTGCTGCAGTCGAGTTTGGCCCAAGCCGAGGATGCCGTGCATTCGCTGCAAAGTTATTTGCGCAAAACCGATTTAGACCCCGATCGTTTGAACGAGTTGGACCAGCGCATGTCGCAGTGGATGTCTTTGGCGCGCCGCTACAAACGCCCCCCCGAAGAACTCGCTGGCTTGTTGGCAGGCTGGAAACAAGAGCTCAATGCCTTAGAGGCTGCAAGCGATTTAGAAGGCTTGGAAGCACAAGCCAAAGCGGCCGGTCAGGCCTATCAAACCGAGGCTAAAAAACTGTCGCAACAGCGCAAAAAAGCGGCGCCAAAATTGTCGCAAGCTGTGACGCAGGCCATGCAAAACTTGGGCATGCAAGGCGGCCGATTTGAAGTGGCCCTGATTGCATTAGACGATGCTGCGCAGCATGGCTTGGAAGACATTCAGTTTTTGGTAGCGGGTCACGCCGGCAGTACACCTCGCCCTGTTGGCAAGGTGGCGTCTGGCGGTGAACTCTCGCGCATTGCCTTGGCCATTGCCGTCACCACCAGCGAGCTGGGCGAAGCAGGCACCTTGATCTTTGACGAGGTTGACTCGGGTGTCGGCGGTGCTGTGGCCGAAACGGTCGGCCGCCTCATGAAGCAATTGGGCGTGCACCGCCAAGTAATGGCCGTCACCCATTTGCCCCAAGTGGCCTCTTGCGCAGACCACCATTTGCTGGTGAGCAAGTCGAGCAGCAAAGAAGGTGTAAGCAGCAACGTGTCGCCCATTGCCGGCGAGCAGCGCGTGACCGAAATTGCACGCATGCTGGGCGGCGAAAAACTCTCTGCCACCACCTTGGCGCATGCGCGCGAAATGCTGACCAAGTAAATTTCTGAAGTCTGGAAATCATGGAAATCGTATTGATCACTGGCATGTCGGGTTCCGGAAAGTCCGTGGCTTTGCACGCGCTGGAAGATGCAGGTTTTTATTGCGTCGACAACCTGCCACCCGAACTGCTCATTCCGTTTGCAGAACTAGAGCGTGATCAAAAAGAACAGCGCGTGGCCATTGCCATTGATGTGCGCAGTGCCACCTCTTTGCCCATGATGCCGGGTCAATTGGAAGTCTTGCGCAATTTAGGCTTTCAAGTCACGTCCATTTACCTCGATGCTGCGTCCGACACTTTGCTGCGCCGCTATTCCGAGACACGACGTCGCCACCCTTTGTCCGGCAGAAACGCGGCTGAAGGCGAACGCGCGCTGACCGAATCCATTGAGTACGAACGCGAGCTTTTGTCCAATCTGCGCGAATCTGCGCACATCATCGACACCAGCTTGCTGCGCGCCGCACAGCTGCAAAGCTATGTGAAGTCTTTGGTCAGCTCGCCCGCTGCCAAACTCACCTTGGTGTTTGAATCCTTTGCCTTCAAGCGCGGTATTCCACTCGATGCCGATTACGTGTTTGATGTGCGCATGTTGCCCAACCCGCACTACGAGTCGGCGCTGCGCCCCATGTCGGGCAAAGACGAGCCTGTGCAAAAGTTTTTGCAAAGCTATTCCGAAGTCAATTTGATGCAAAGTCAAATTGAAAGTTTTTTAGACCAATGGTTGCCTGCGCTTGAAAAAGACCACCGCAACTACATCACCGTGGCCATTGGGTGTACGGGTGGCCAACACCGTTCTGTTTATTTGGTCGAAAAACTCAGCCAGCGCTTTGCTGCCAATTGGCTGACGTTAAAGCGTCACAGAGAACTCGACAGCAAGTGACGTACGGGCTGTGGCAAGCCCAACGAGGTCCATTCTTTTTCTGACCACCACGCGCCCTCGGACAACACAGGCGCACCTTTGACTGCTTTGAGCTTGACCACGTGACAATGCAAATCTTTGTGCGTCAGCACATGTTTGAAAGCTGGCAACACGTCCCACTTCAAAGCGCCAGCAACCGAAGCCTTTTGCAATGACGGCGTTAAAGCAGCTTGCATCGCTTGCTCTGAATCAAAGACAGGCAAGCTGTAAAGGCTGGCCCAGATGCCAGACGCAGGTCTTTTTTCCAACCACACTTCACCCCGCGCGTTTTGCGCCAGCATCAGCCAAAGCACTTCGCTGCTGCGTTTGAGCTTGCGCGTTTTGACAGGAAACTTTTCGGGCTCGCCAAGTGCATAGGCTTTGCATTGAGTTTGCACAGGGCACTCAGCGCAATGGGGTTTGCGCGGCAAGCACACCGTGGCCCCCAAATCCATGATGGCTTGTGAGTAGCGTGGCATGGCGGTTTGGAGCTTCTGGGTGGGCAGCGCCTCTTGCGCCATTTGCCACAACACTTTTTCGTTCTTGGCCACCGACAAATCATCTGCGTAGCCCCACACGCGTGTGAGAACTCGCTTCACATTGCCATCCATGATGGCCACACGTTCCGAAAAACAAAACGACGCCACAGCGGCCGCAGTCGATCTGCCGATGCCTGGCAAACTGATCAAGGCTTCTGAATTGTTTGGAAACTCACCGCCAAAACGTGACACCACATCTTTGGCGCATTGATGCAAATTGCGCGCACGGCTGTAATAGCCCAAGCCACTCCACAAGCCCATCACTTTGTCTTGGGGCGCTGCCGCCAAATCGGCCACCGTGGGGAAGTTTTCTAAAAACTTGGCGTAGTACGCCAGCACGGTGCTGACCTGCGTTTGCTGCAACATGATTTCAGACAACCACACCCGATAAGGGTCGCGCGTGTTTTGCCAAGGCAAGTGGTTGCGGCCATGCACCTTCTGCCAAGCCACCAAGGTCTCGGCCAAACTTGCTGCAGGTTTTATCGCTTTTGGCATACGGGGCAGTAAAAAGTAGAGCGCTGCCCCTGCACAATTTGCTTGATGGGCGTTTCACATGTCCGGCAAGGCAAGCCCGTTCGGCCATACACCGCGGCTTCCAATTGAAAGTACCCGGTGTTGCCCTGCGCATTCACAAAATCTTTGAGGCTGCTGCCGCCCTGTTCGACGGCGCGTGCCAACACTTGGCGAATGGCCGCGTGCAACTTGGCCACCCGAGGGCCGCTCACTTTGTCGGCTTTCACAGTAGGTTTGATACCGGCCATGAACAAGGCTTCCGATGCATAAATGTTGCCAACGCCCACCACCACATCTCCCGCCAACAACACTTGTTTGATGGGCGCAGAGCGCTTTTTAAGCCCTGCTTGAAACAACTTCAATTCAAAGCCATCGGTCAGGGGTTCCATGCCCAATTTGCTGAGCAATTTCAGGGCAGGCTCGTGATGTTCTGACGCCGACCAAACGGCAGCGCCAAATCTTCGGGGGTCGTGCAAGCGCAAAGTACCTTGGGTGGTGACCAAGTCCATGTGATCGTGTTTGCCAGCCGCAACCTGAGTTGGGGCGAAATTCAGACTGCCCGACATGCCCAAGTGCAGCATCAACACGCCGCGGTCCATGTCCAGCAGCAAGTACTTGCCGCGTCTGCGCACCCGCAAGACGCTTTGGCCCACCAAAACCGAAGGGGCCACACCCAAAGGCCAACGCAATGGCTTGCCCATGTGCAGAGCCACAACGCGCGCGCCTTCAATCCGGCTGGCAAAACTGAGCCGGGTGACTTCTACTTCGGGCAATTCAGGCATCGAATCGGCAAACAGGACAGAGTGAAAATAAAGGGCCAAGCCCTGCGTCGCAAGGGCTCGTGGATTATGATGCCTCTATGAAGTATTGGTTTTCATCGATTGCATTGGTCTGGGCCACAGCGGGGGTATGCGCAGAACCGCCTGTTGAAAACTCCAACCTCAATGCCGTTTTGTTTTACCAACTGTTGTTGGGCGAACTCAATGTGCAAGCAGATGAGCCGGGTGCTGGCTTTGCCATCATTTTGGATGCAGCGCGCAAAACCAAAGACGAAGCGCTCTACCAACGTGCCACCGAATTGGCATTGCAATCTCGCTCAGGCGAGGCAGCGTTGCAAGCCGCCAGAAGCTGGAAATCCAGCTTGCCTGAATCACAAGAGGCCAACCGCTACATCTTGCAGATTTTGTTGGCCCTCAATCGCATTGAAGAAGCCGGCCGGGCGCTCAAAACCAGCATTGCAAGCCTTCCGCTGAACGAGCAGTCCAACGCCATCGGCTCTATCCCCCGTGTCTTCAGCCGCGTACAAGATAAAAACTTCGCCGCCAAAATTGTAGAACAGGCACTGTCGGGCGCCATTCAAAATCCCGAAACAGCCGCGACAGCTTGGACCACCATTGGCCGCATGAAGCGTGAAGCCGGCGAAATTCAACCGGCCGCCGAAGCAGCACGCGCAGGTCACGCTGCCAATCGCCGAGCGCCAGGCCCCATCATGTTGGCTTTGAGTTTGCTCAATTTGGTGCCCGACGAAGTTCAGCCCATGATTTCGCAGTACATGTCGGGCGACGCCTTGCCCGATTTGCGTTTGGGCTATGCCCGCACCTTGATTGACTTGGACCAAATGCAGCCTGCTTTGGCTCAACTCTCTCAACTCACCAAACAACATCCTGAATTTGCACCGGGCTGGTTGTTTTTAGGCTTGCTGCAAAGTGACTTGTCGCAAGTCCTGCAAGCAGAGCAATCGCTTCAGCAATATTTGAAGTTGGCCACCAACGCCAATGATCCCGACCGCATGGGCGGTGTTTCAGAGGCGTATTTGGCTTTGTCTCAAATGGCCCAAAAGCAAGGCCGTTTTGCAATCGCAGACGAATGGTTGGCCAAAATTCCAGCCGAAGCCGACCCCTTGAAAGTGGCCAGTCGCCGCGCCACTTTGTTGGCACAACAAGGCCGCAAAGCAGAAGGCCTGAAAGTGCTGGAGCAAGTCAAAACCAGCAACCCGCAAGAAGTCCGACTCAAAGCCTTGGCGCTCTCTCAGTGGTTGCGTGAAGACAAACAAATTCCCGCAGCATTTGCCACGATTGAAAAAGCTTTGGCTCAATTTCCAGCCGATACCGATTTGCAATCCGAAATGGCCATGCTGTGTGAAAAGTTGGGCCGCTTCGAGCAGATGGAAAGTCTGCTGCGCGGCATGATCAAAGCCAAACCCAACGATCCCCATGCTTACAACGCCCTCGGTTACTCTTTGGCCGACCGCAAAATTCGTTTGGATGAAGCCCGCGAACTCATTTTGAAAGCGGTGCAACTGGCCCCGCGCGACCCCTTCATTCAAGACAGCTTGGGTTGGTTGGAATACCGCGCAGGCAATCCTCAAGAAGCGCTGCGAATTTTGGAAGCTGCATTCAAAGTCCGACCCGATGCAGAAATTGCAGCGCATTTGGGCGAAGTGCATTGGAGCTTGGGTCAAAAAGACCAAGCGGGCACCATCTGGCGTGAAGGCCTGATGCTCAAGGCCGACAACGAAACCCTGCTTGAAACCCTCAAGCAATTCAACTTCAAACCCTGAACGTGCTGAAAGCCGGACTGCGCATGAAACGCTTGGGGTTAATGAGTTGCATGGCCAGCGTCTTGCTGTCGGCTTGTGCTGCCAGCACTGTGGCAACCCCAACCTACACACCACCCGCCTCTGCACCTGCAGACAATCAGGTGGTCACGGTGCAAGCCGATACCCCTGCGCCAGCCTTCAAAGCAGGTCGCTTTGCATTGCAAATTGACACGCAACCGCCCCAGTCCTTCATCTCCTCCTTTGATTTGACAGGGGGGTGGCCCGATGGCACCTTGAACATCTACAACCCACTGGGCCTGCAAATGGCACGCTTGGAGTGGACAGCACAAAGCGCCAAACTGATTCAGGGCAGTCAAGTGGGCTATGCAGCCAACCTTGAAAGCTTGGTCTACAAATTGACCGGTACGCCTTTGCCCACGGCCGCATTGGTCGATTGGCTGGGCGGCAAGCCCACACCCGCTGAGGGCTGGAACGTCGATGTCAGCGAATGGCATTTGCGACGCCTGGTGCTTGAACGTGTTCAACCCGCACCCCGCACGGTGCTTCGCATTGCCTTTGAACCATGAAGTCGCTGCATAACGTTTTGGCGCCAGCCAAACTCAATTTGTTCCTGCACATCACGGGGCGCAGGACAGACGGGTACCACCTGCTTCAGTCGGTTTTCATGCTGATCGATTGGTACGACACCCTGCACTTTGAGGTTCGACCCAACGGGCAAATTAGCCGAGAAGACCTCAGCGTTCCCCTGCCCGCCGATGACCTGATCACCCGAGCCGCACGCTTGTTGCAACAAACCAGTGGCACCTCAATGGGCGCTCACATTGCCATCGACAAATCCATCCCGGCCCAGGCGGGCATGGGCGGCGGCTCATCTGATGCAGCCACGTGCTTGCTGGCTTTGAACAAGTTGTGGAACCTGAATTACTCAGTGAACCAATTGGCCCAGTTGGGACTTCAATTGGGCGCCGATGTGCCCTTTTTCATCAGGGGCCACAACGCATGGGTCGAGGGAATTGGCGAGATCATGACCCCCGTCACCTTGCCACCTGCCCAATTTGCGGTGGTCAAACCACCTGATGGTCTTGAAACTTCTAAAATTTTTGGGGATCAGGCTTTAAAGCGCGATACAAAGCCTGCTACAATTTCGGTCTTTGCAGCAGACCCGTATGGCTTTGGCCACAACGACCTGCAACCAGTGGCCCAGCGCCTCTGCCCCCAAATCAGCGAATCCATCGCCTGGCTTGAAACAGCCAGACTGGCTTCAGCTGTTGTGAAAGGCAGAATGACGGGCTCCGGGAGTGCAGTGTTTGCGCAAGTGCCACGCGGCACGGATTTAAGTCAAATGCCTCAAGTTCCAGCAACTTGGCAAAATTGGAAAATCCGAATGTGTGGCAATTTGGAAGTTCACCCCCAAAAGGGATGGGCCTCCAGCGACGATTGATCGGTCGTCAGCTTTGGTTTTCTAAAGCTGGTAACCCGTGTAGGGGAGTCGCCAAGTTGGTTAAGGCACCGGATTTTGATTCCGGCATGCGAAGGTTCGAGTCCTTCTTCCCCTGCCAAATGATTCATGTGCAGTCGTCCAAAAACGACTGCACGATGCTTCTAAGCGCGGTCATTCGCGTCTTGATAGAAATTTATGCGCTAACCCGCATCGGCCCATCATTTGATCGCTGAGACGCTCATGCTGCCATCCAACACAAATTCAACATCAGACTTCATGGTCTTTACGGGCAATGCCAATCCTGTGTTGGCGGCCGAAGTGGCCTACGAGTTGGACATTTCGCTGGGCTTGGCCGATGTCGGCCGTTTCTCAGACGGTGAAGTCACTGTCACCTTGAACCAAAACGTGCGTGCGCGCGACGTGTTCATCATCCAGTCCACTTGCGCGCCCACCAACGAAAACCTGATGGAACTGCTGATCATGGTCGACGCTTTGAAGCGCGCCTCAGCCGGTCGCATCAGCGCCATCATCCCTTACTTCGGCTACGCCCGCCAAGACCGTCGCCCGCGCTCTACGCGTGTGCCCATCACGGCCAAAGTGGTGGCCAACATGTTGCAAGCGGTGGGCGTCAATCACGTCCTCACCATGGACTTGCACGCCGACCAAATTCAAGGTTTCTTCGACATTCCCGTCGACAACATTTACGCCTCGCCCGTGCTCTTGGGTGACCTGCGCCAAAAGAACTACGAAGACCTCATTGTGGTCTCCCCCGACGTGGGCGGTGTGGTTCGCGCACGTGCTTTGGCCAAACAACTCAACTGCGATTTGGCCATCATCGACAAGCGTCGTCCCAAGGCCAACGTGAGCGAAGTGATGCACGTCATTGGCGACATCGACGGCCGCAACTGCGTCATCATGGACGACATGATTGACACCGCTGGCACCTTGGTCAAAGCCGCTGAGGTTTTGAAAGAGCGCGGCGCCAAAAAAGTTTACGCATATTGCACACACCCTATTTTCTCGGGCCCCGCCATCGACCGCATTGCCAAAGGCTCTGCCCTCGATGAAGTGGTTGTGACCAACACCATTCCGTTGTCACAAGCCGCTGCGGCTTGCCCCAAAATTCGCCAACTCACTGTGGCGCCGCTGTTGGCCAAAACCATCCAGCGCATTGCCCACGGCGAGTCGGTCATGAGTTTGTTCACAGATCAAGACTGATCTGGAACATCAATGTGGGCTGCTGTTCGGCAGTCCTTTTTAAAACAGAGTCGTACTGGTCGCGGTCGATTCAACTTGGAGTGAGTTATGAAATTTGTCGCTTTTGAGCGCTCTATGCAAGGTACGGGTGCGAGCCGCCGTCTGCGCAATTCAGGTAAGACACCTGGTATTGTTTATGGCGGTGTGGATCAACAACCCCAATTGGTCGAACTCGACCACAATGCCCTGTGGCACGCCCTGAAAAAAGAAGCTTTCCACGCAAGCATCTTGGACATGGAACTGAACGGTAAAGAAACCAAAGTGTTGCT
>CANGCI010000004.1 GCA_947451995.1 Comamonadaceae bacterium
AACAACTGCATGTCACCTCTGTCGAGTTGCATGGAATAGCAAAACTTGTCATCTGGCAGCAGCTCATCCAGAAGGTCCAACAACTCAATTTGCGCTGGGGTTAACCGAGGAACTTCAGGAAAATCGCGTTGCGCAGCCGTGACATTTTTTCGATTGGCACGCAACGAGAAAAACTCTGGGTCATCACCCAAAATGGGGCATTTGTAAAAAGGCGGCTGACTGGCGTCATTGGTGCCTTGGTAGCTGTAATAGAAGGGTTGCTGCATCACAGGAATCAAGTCAGGTCGCAATCGCTTCACTTCATCAACCACGGCAATCGAGCTAGTCACCTTGCTGGTACCACCAGATTTTGCTGTTTGCAAGCACAACAAGGCCACCACATCACAGGAGTCAACGTGAAAATCCAAACCTGCATTGGTGTTGTAGCCGCGGCCATTTTTAACTTTGTAACTGCCGCCTTCATCGCGAACATCGTTCATCACTTGGCTTGCAATGTTTTGTGTTCTGGCCACGCCAACATTAAGGCCAATGCCCCAATGCGCTAAGCGCGCGTCCTCTACCGACCAACGTTCAACTGGAAAACCCTTGAGCAAGCACATGCCATACGCCGTCTGAGTAACCGCAAAGGCTTGATCGATGGCTTGCTTGGCGTGTCGCTTCAAGGGAAAGTCGTTGGCTGTCATCTCTAGCCAATTTTTCCCCGTCGCTTTGGCATGCTGAAGCGCTTCCTCAATTTCAGTCACAGCCTCACGACTTAGAAAATGGATCCAAGAAGAATCTCGCGACAGTTCTGGTGGAAACCATGCGCGAGGTTTCTCTAGATTGGTTTGGATGAATGTACTCAAAACGCATAACTCCAATTCGATCAATCAAGTGACCACTGATGACTGACAATTCCCAGGGACAATGAACTTGTTTGCCCATCTTACTGAAGAATGCATGAAGAAAATTCATCCTAGGGTCAATACCAATGAATACGCCTTGCGTGTGACCTTCAAGAGTCTCTAAACTTAAAAGCTGATCAATGACTATGAACGGGTTGCGTATGCGTCGAATTTGGGCCGTTGTTTTGGCATGTTTTTCAATGACCAGTTACGCGCAAGACAGCAGCTATCCTGTCAAGCCCATTAAGCTGTTGGTGGGCTATGCACCAGGGGGCGCTACGGACATCGTTGCCAGAAGCATCGCCATCAAGATGCAAGAAACGCTAGGCCAACCCATCATTGTGGAAAACCGCGCGGGTGCCAGTAGCAACATTGCTTCCGAATTTGTAGCACGCAGTGCCCCCGATGGTTACACCCTTCTCCTGGGCACCATTGCCAATGCCACCAACATGACCGCCTACAAAAACATGGGCTACGACACGATGCGTGACTTTGTTCACATCACGCAATTCATGACGGCACCTTCGGTGCTGACGCTGCATCCTTCCGTCCCTGCCAAGAACCTTCGAGAGTTCATAGCGGTCGCTAAACAAAATCCTGGCAAATTTGCATTCTCTTCGAGTGGCAATGGCGGCTCCCCTCACCTGGCCGGCGAATTGTTGAAAATGCGAGCCAACATTGATTTGATTCATGTGCCCTACAAAGGCGCAGCACCTGCCATAGCCGATCTTTTGGGCGGTCAAGTTCAAATGAGTTTTCAGACGGCCTTGTCGGCCATTCCCCATTTGAAAAGCGGCAAATTGAACGTGATTGCGGTGGCCAGTAAAAAGCGCATGGGCACGATGCCCAATGTCCCCACCATGGCCGAAGCAGGCTTGCCTGACTTTGAGGTGTCCAGTTGGAACGGTTTGTTTGCGCCCGCCAAAACGCCTCCGCACATCGTTGCAGCACTTTACAATGCTGCAACCAAAGCACTTCAAACCCAAGACATCAAAGACAAAATGGAAGCCCAAGGTGCAGAGCCCGTGGGCAACAGTCCTGAAGAGTTCCGTGCTTTTGTCAAAACAGAAATTGACAAATGGGAACAGGTGATTGTGAAGTCTGGCGCCAAGATGGAATAAATTGGAAAAATCAATCACCCCCTACGAACTGATCGGCGGCGAGCCTGCTGTCAAACAACTGGTCCATCGCTTTTACGAGTTGATGGACGAGTTGCCGGAAGCCTATGCTGTTCGTCAGCTACACCCTGAAAGTTTGGCCGGCAGTGAAGAAATGCTCTTTGAGTATTTGTCGGGCTGGCTAGGTGGGCCCAACCTGTACATCGCAAAGAAGGGGCATCCACGACTGCGCATGCGGCATGCGCCTTACGCCATTGGCGCTAGAGAACGTGATGAGTGGATGCTGTGCATGACACAAGCTTTAACCGAACAAGTCGGCGATGAAGGATTTCGGCAAGCTTTGCTGAACCAGTTTAGCGAGCTGGCCAGTCACATGATCAATTCACATTGATCCCCAGGCCTCATCCATCACAGCTCAAGGATTGGCTTCATTGTTCTTCTCGTACCAATTTTTTGAGTTGTTCACGACGTAAACTACCAGCAACATCACCGGTACTTCAATCAGCACCCCCACCACAGTGGCCAGTGCCGCACCAGAATCAAATCCAAACAAACTGATGGCGGCAGCGACAGCCAACTCAAAGAAATTAGAAGCACCAATCAGAGCTGACGGACACGCAATGTTGTGCTGCTCGCCAACAGCACGGTTCAGCCAATAGGCAAGCCCCGCATTGAAAAACACTTGAATCAAAATGGGGACAGCCAACAGTCCAATGATCAAAGGCTGTTTCAATATAGCTTCACCCTGAAATGCAAACAGCAGGACCAGAGTTGCAAGCAAGGCGGCAATAGACCAGGGTCCAATTTGCGCCATCAGATCGTCAAAGACCTCTTGGCCCTTAGACAGCAAAATTTTCCGAAGCCATTGCGCCAGAGCAACGGGAAAGATGATGTACAAAACAACTGAGGCAAGCAAAGTATCCCAAGGAACAGTGATGGCCGAAATGCCCAGCAAAAAAGCAACCAAGGGTGCAAAGGCAATCACCATGATGCTGTCGTTCAGCGCCACTTGCGACAAGGTAAACAAGGGGTCACCACCTGTTAGCCGGCTCCACACAAACACCATGGCTGTACAAGGTGCGGCAGCCAACAAAATCAAGCCAGCAATGTAACTGTCAATTTGATCAGGGGGGAGCAAAGGTGCAAACCAATGTCGAATGAACAACCAACCCAACAAGGCCATTGAGAACGGCTTGACCAACCAATTCACAAACAAGGTAACGCCAATGCCCTTGATGTGCTTGCGAACTTCATGCAAGGCACCAAAGTCTACTTTCACCAGCATGGGAATGATCATGACCCAAATGAGCAAACCGACCGGCAAATTGACTTGGGCGATTTCCATACTGCCAATGGCGTGGAAAACCTGCGGGAAAAATTGTCCCAGTGCAATACCAGCCAGGATGCATAGAAAAACCCATACCGTCAGGTATTGCTCAAACACACTCATTGGCGCAACTGTTTTGTCTTGTGTCATTTTTAAAACTTCAATCTTGGGCCAAATTTCGTGCCGTCTTTTCAATTGACAAGCGCGACAAACTGTTCGCAGGCAAGTTCACAAATATTTCCAAACGCTTGCGGATCAAATGCAAAGTTTGCACAAAAGCTTCTCTCTTTTGCGCATCGCCACCCTGCACTTCTGATGGATCTGCAAACCCCCAGTGCGCAGTGGCCGGTTGTCCAGGCCAATATGGACAGACCTCTCCGGCAGCGTTGTCGCACACCGTAATGATCAGGTCCATCTTGGGTGCATCGGGTTGGGCAAACACATCCCAACTTTTGCTGCTCAAGCCGTCAATCGATATGCCAGCATGACGAAGCGTTTCAAGGGCGATGGGATTCGGTTGTTGGTTTTCACGGGGGCTGCTGCCCGCAGAAAAGGCTTTGAAGCGCCCTTTGCCCAAATGATTCAACATGGCTTCTGCCAAGATGCTTCGGGCTGAGTTGTGCGTACAAAGGAATAGGACGTTCAGCGGATTGGTTTCTGATGACATGAAAATCTCCTTTAACAATCACAATTCGTAGCCTATCAATCAAGGCAAGACTCGGCTTAACAGCAATTTGGAGTCAGGAAAGTCAACAAATTATTTCAATCGTATTGAAAATATATGTCCAAATTATGACAAGCCATGTTTTCAAGACCATGCAGGCGAAGTGAAGAAAACTCTTATTTCAATGGAAGATACCTAACCTGCCTAGGGTTTACACCCTGCGTCTTGCCGGTTGATCCAGCAATAGTGCTTTGTCACTCATTGAAGGCCCCATCACATGACTACTCCGACACTTCGCTTTCTAACTCTCAGCTTGTTAACTGCCACAACAGCATTTGCGCAACCAGCTGAAACCATTTTACAAAACGGAAAAATCATCAGTGCTGATGACAAAGCCCACGTTTACCAAGCGTTGGCCGTAAGAGATGGAAAAATCATTGCACTGGGTCGATCCAACGACATGAAAAAGTGGCAAGGTGCACAGACCAAAGTGATTGACCTTCAGGGCAAGACGGTCATTCCTGGTTTGATTGACTCCCACATGCATGCCATCAGAGCAGCACTGAGTTACAGCAAAGAAGTTCATTGGTTTGGCCTGACATCCATCGAAGCCGCATTGGCCAAATTGAAACAGGCAGCAGCACAAGCCCAACCCGGTGAATGGCTCATCGTGGCGGGCGGTTGGACAGAAGAACAGTTCAAGGAAGGACGCCGTCCCACACAAGAAGAACTGATTCAAGCTGCGCCCAACAATCCTGTTTACGTTCAATGGATGTACGACTGGGTCATGCTGACTCCGGCAGCCTATCAAAAACTGAACATTCAATCTGAATCTGACTTACCTGGAGGCGGCAAGTTTCAACTGGATGCCAATGGCAAACCAACTGGCGCAATTTTGGGTGGCATTGTCCCTTTGTTCGACAAGCTACCCAAGCCCACTTTCGAGGACAAAGTAGTGGGCACACAAAAGTTCTTCAAAGAGTTGAACCGTGTCGGTGTGACAGGTGTCATTGATCCAGGTGGCTTTAACATGGCGCCCAGCGAATACGCGCCCTTGTTCAATGTATGGCGCAACCAAAATTTAACTGTGCGCGTCAACTACAGTTACTTTGCACAAAAACCCAACAAAGAATTTGAAGAATTTAAAGAACTGACACAACTGTTGCCTATGAAGTTTGGGGATGACATGCTGCGCTTCAATGGCATTGGCGAACGCGTTACCTTCAGCATGTACAACAATGACAAAGCAACACCCGAAGATCAAGACAAGTTTTATCAAGTGGCTCGATGGGCGGCTCAAAATGGTTACACCCTGACACAGCACTGGCAAGAAAATGCATCGGCAGCATCATTGCTAGAGGTTTTTGAGAAGGTCAATCAAGAATTTCCCATCGCCAAACTGCGGTGGTCGATTGCACACTTGAACAATGGCACCGAGGCCACTTTCAAACGGATGAAAGCCTTAGGTGTGGGTTGGGCTATGCAAGATGCCATGTACTTGGATGGTGACAAAGCACTGCATCGTCATGGCGAAAAAAACCTGGAACGCATGCCGCCCATCAACACGGCATTCAAAATGGGCATTGCCATTGGCGCAGGGACTGATGCGCACCGCGTTGCTGACTACAACCCATTCATCGCACTGCGGTGGATGCTGGATGGAAAGTCTGCCTCAGGTCGAAAACTTCGCGGCAATGAGGAAATTCCTACCCGCATGCAAGCTTTGAAAATGTACACATCCGGCAGTGCATGGCTTGCGCACGATGAACATCGCCGCGGAACCTTGGAAATTGGCAAAATGGCCGATTTAGCCGTTCTCAGTGAAGACTACTTAGAAGTACCCATTGAAAAAATGGCCAACATTCACGCCAAACTCACCATGGTGGGTGGAAAGATTGTTTACATCGAAAACTGAAAAAAAAGGGGGGGATGGTGGTGGCACCACCCTGCCCATACTTCAGATAGCGACAACCTCAAAGTCAGCCTTGGCAACACCACAATCAGGGCATGTCCAGTCTTCCGGCACATCGGCCCACAAAGTACCCGGTGCAATGCCATCTTCGGTGCGACCTTCAGCTTCGTCATAGACAAAGCCGCAAACGATACAGATGTAAGTTTTGAAATTGATATTGCTCATAATTTTGACGATATTGATTTTGGCTGATTGAACTGAATTATTAACTTCAAGCACTTGCAGTAATTCTGTCGAGCTGCGCCTTGTAATGCTTGGCATGCCGCTCTTCTACATTGGTCAGGGCTGCAAAACGTTTTTGTGCTTTCACCAAAGTCGCTGTGAATTGTGCAGCATGAATTTTAGACTCTTCAATTTGTTCGTTCATTTCGGCTACCGCTGCAGCATTGCCTTCTAATTCTGCGGTCTTTCGGAAGCCAGGATACATTTCGGTGTACTCGTAGGTTTCGCCATCAATTGCAATTTGCAAAGCCTTTGCGGGCGTCATGGTCGCTTTCGGATAAAGCAAATCAAGGTGTCCAAAAGCATGCATGACTTCTTGGTTGGCCGTTTCTTCAAAGGTTTGCGCTGTTTCTTCATCACCCATCTCTCGGGCAAGCTTGGCAAAGTAACGGTATTTGATATGGGCCATCGATTCGCCAGCAAAGGCAGCCTCTAAATTGGCCATGGTTTTGATTTCGGGTCGAATTGTGGTGGTCATTTGAATTTCCTTGCTTGGTTGAAATGAATCAAGACAAACGCAATGGTATGGGTCTGGACTAGATCAAGATTGACATACGTCAAGACAAAACCGACCAAAGCGTGTAGATTGAGATGCACTCACCCACTCAAAAGCGCCTGTATGCCAACGAACCATCAAATCGGTCTCATTGCACTGATCAAAAGATCGCGCCCCATCAACCTCATCACGGGACCGATCATTTACAGCATGGTTTTCCCCATCATGCTGCTTGATCTTTGTGTCTCGTTTTACCAATCGACCTGTTTTCCCATTTATGGCATTCCAAAGTTCAACCGAAAAGACTTCATTATTTTTGACAGACAAGAGTTGAAGTACTTGGACTGGGTGTCTAAGTTTCACTGCACCTACTGTGCTTATGGCGTAGGTGTGGCAGCTTATGTTCAAGAAATTATCAAAGCCACAGAAGCTTACTTTTGTCCTGTTAAACACAAAGAGAAAAACCTCATGGCAACGCACAAACATTGGCAGGCCATTGCCTTTGAACAAGGACCCGATTTTGATTTTGAGGCCTACTTGGAAAAAGTCCGAAACCAAATGACTCAAAAACATGAGCCTTGAATGGAGCGCTTTTTTTTAAATTCGTTTGACAGGTGCAGGCTCTGCAAACAGTGGCGGCATGTGCTGCCATGACATCAATTTTGCCGCGCTTTCTGTGGAGGAGGTTAGCCAAGAACTGTGCAGATTCGGCGGAATGATCACAGGCGTTCTCTTTTCATCACCTTGCTTGTGAAACTGCTTCATCACTGGGTGCGCATCGGCATTGACCGTGAGCATCGAAAAACTCACCACCAATTCACCAGAAGTGGGATCTGTCCATCGATCCCACAAACATGCGATGCCAAACGGATCACCCGAGGCTAAACCAATCTTCCAACGCACTGCCCTGCCCGATTCGTAACTCGGCTCATAGAAATTTTCAACAAGGGCCAAACCGTATTGACGTTGACGCCAAGCTTTTCGATAGCTGGGTTTTTCTGCCACAGTTTCGCTGCGTGCGTTGTAGGTGTGTCGACTGATTTTGTCGTCTTTGGCCCAAGCGGGTATCAAGCCAAACTTTGCAAAGCCACAAGCCAGACGCCCCGTTTGATGGCTTTGCACAATAATTGGCGCGGCAAAACCAGGGTAAGTTTCAGCAGCGTAGCCTGCGGGCAGGTCAACACCCAACTCATTCTTCACCCACTGTGGCTTTTGAATCGGTGTGAAATTGGTGCACATTACTCTGGTTTGATACCTGCTGCCAAAACTGCTTTGCCAAATCGATCATTTTCACTGGCAATGACTTTGCCATGTTCTGCAACGCTGCCACCAACAGCTTCCACACCCGCATTGCTCAAAATTTGGATCGTTTCAGGCATTCGCGCGACTTTTGCAAGATCGGCACTCATTTTGTCAATCACCGATTGGGGTGTTCCAGCAGCCGCAAACACGCCAATGGTGGGTGAAAAATCGTAACCGGGAATGACTTCTGCGATGGCGGGCACATTGGGTTCTTGAGAAGAGCGCTTGGCAGCATTGTTGCCCAACAAGCGTACCTGCCCCGTTTTCACAAAACCAGACAGCGATGGCAATGCAGAGAACAGCATGTCGACTTGCCCTCCAATCAAGGCGGGTACCGATTGACCAGAACCTTTGAATGGAATGTGCTGAATGTCAAGTCCAAGGGCTGACTTCATTGCCTCCATGGACAGATGGTGGGTACTGCCAATTCCAGATGATCCATATGTCAGCTCTCCTGGTTTGCTTTTGATGTATGCAATGAGTTCACGCAAGTTGCTGACTTTAATCCGAGGATGAGCGGCCAAATACAAAGGCGCACTGGCTGCCAAAGAGACTGGCAGAAAATCTCTGCGATAGTCGTAGCTCAGTGATTTGTACAAATGAGGATTGATTGAGAACATCGAGCCATCGGCCACCAAAAATGCTGAACCGTCTTTGGGACCATTGGTCAATACTTGCGCGGCAATCATGCCATTCGCCCCTGGCCGGTTGTCCACAATCACGGTTTGACCCAACTTTTCTGTCATCTTTTGCGCAAAGACCCGCGCGACTGTGTCGGGCAAACCTCCAGCTGGATTGGGCACCACAAACTTGACGGTACGTTCGTCGGCGAAAGCCAAACCTAGACCTGCACCAGCCATGCCTATCGCGCTAATTCCCTGAATAAATTGACGTCTGTCTGGACGTGTTTGATTTGTCATGTTCAAAACTTTCTGGTAACGAAGCAATTTGTGCGAAACTATTTGGTGAAGTATTTTGCACCATCTATAACCTAAGTTTCATTGAAAAACACAGGGCAACGGCTAAGATCAAAAGAGCTATGACGAATCTACACTCCAATGCACTTCTGATCATCGACGACCACCCAGTCTATCGAGAAGCATTGGGCGAGATTCTCACTCGAGAATTCAGCAGCTTAGGCATCGGTGTCTATACAGCCAGCAATGCCAGTGAAGGCCTTGACTTGGTCGATGCCATGGACAAAACATGGGTTGTGCTGCTCGATGTCAAAATGCCCGGGCTAAGCGGACTGGCTGGCATTAAGGTATTCAAGCAAAAAACCAATGTAGAGCATGTCGTTTCCATTTCGGGACTTGAATCACCAACGTGGGAACCACGTGCAGTGGCTGCAGGTGCAACATTGTTTGTTTCAAAGAACAACACGTCCATCAGCATTTACAACAAACTGCTCAAACTTTTTGAAGTGAGTAGCATGTCAACTGTCGTTCACACGGCAGAAGAACAACCAGATTTCCGACTGACCCAAAGGCAATTGGAAGTGCTGCACCTGATATCGCTGGGCCATCCCAACAAAATCATTGCTGACTATCTGGAAATCAAAGAGCAGACAGTCAAAATTCACATCAATCAAATCTTCAAAGAATTGCGAGTTTTCAATCGCACGCAGGCGGTTCTCAAAGCTCAAAAATATCAGTTGTTGAGCAATTAATGCCACTTGCATCACTGCCCAGTTATAACGACATGACGCAAGAAAATCTACAAGCTGAGTTCCCCAATTTTGAGCAGCTTGTGGCAACTGAGAAGCTGCAATACATGCACAGCTTCGCCAAATCAAGCACCATTGCCACGGTACTGGCGCCCATTTTGTGCATCCCGCTTTACTGGAAGACTAGTGACAACCTGCTGGTCAATGCTTGGTTTGCGTTAATGGCCGTGGTGGTCATCGGGCGTTTCTTTCTGATCAAAAAAATTGATCCCAAGGCCAATGTTCAAAAAAACTTGCTGCTCCTTAACATTGCATTAGGAACAGTGACATTTGTTTGGGGCATGGGCTGGTTTATTTTTGTCGACACAGCAGAACCGGCCAATTATTTGATTTATCAAATCATCAGCTTAACGATTCTGTTTGTAGGCATGGTGGGCTACTGTGTCAGTTGGAAATCTTTCACATACTTTGTGTTGCCGCTCAAACTACCCGAGTTGCTTTTCATCGTCACGCACTACGAATTCATTTTTTGGCCCATTCCAATTGGCTCCATGGTGGCCTTCTATTTGGCCATCAAAATGGCCATGCTTTTCTCTCAATCATGGGAGAAATCATTTTCATTGCGACTCAAGAATGACGCCATGATTGATCAACTGGTCGCTGAAAAGAATGCCTCCATTGCGGCCAACATTGCCAAATCTGAGTTCATTGCCACCGCCAGCCACGATTTGCGTCAACCCATGCAATCTATCAATATCTTTGTAGACATGATTGACGGCAAGAATCTACCCGATTACGAAAATCGGGTGTTTGCACGCATGCGCAATAGCATTGCCGTCCTCAATAACATGTTCAATACACTGTTAGACATCAGCAAACTAGATTCTGGTGTTTCTACACGAAACATTGAGTTTTCAATTGCGCAATTGGCGCACGATCTAGAAGTTGGGTTTTCTGATTTGTGCAAAGAGAAGAACCTCTCTTTAACTGTCAAACATGAAGACATTTTTGCGAAAGGTGACCCCCAACTTCTGGAGCAAATTCTCAGAAATTTATTGTTCAATGCCATTCAATATACAGATGCTGGAAGTATTGTTGTTGCATTTGACAGTGAACAGGGCCAACTTAAATTCAGTGTCAAAGACTCGGGGCATGGCATTCCAGCCGAAGATTTGCCCGTGATATTCAAAGAGTTTTTCCGTTCTGAACACTCGCGCTCACATCACGATGGCTTGGGCTTAGGGTTGTCGATTGTCAACCGCATTGTTCAAAAGATTGGTGGCGAGTGCACTGTCAACTCGGAACTTGGGGTTGGCTCTCTTTTCAAAATTCAAACGCGCTACCCCGTATCGCAAGGCAACGCGTTGCTCAAACATAGAGTTCGTTCACAGACAGAAATTCAGAGCAGCGCTGTGCCGACGACATTGAGCGACGAACCCCCTTACTCTTCGGTTGGGGTGAATCTGGGCATCATCGAGAACGACTACTCTCTCAAAAATGCTTACGCGCAGTATTTCACACGTGCAGGCTATTCCGTGTATTTGATTCCGCATGACGAGAATGAGTTTACAGAATACCTCGCAGAGCTTCCTGAGTTGCACTTTATATTGAGCGATTTCCGACTGGGTGAAAGAAATGGCATCTTCTTCATTCAAAAATTACGTGAAGAATTCAACGAAGACATTCCTGCTTGCATTGTGACCGCCGACACTTCACCGCAGCATTTGCAGCTGTTTGACAAACTGAACATTCAAGTGTTGTACAAACCAATCGACATTCAGTCGATTGAATCATTCATCGCAAAGAGCCTACAGCCGAAGCAGAAGTTGTAAAAGTACGTGACTTTTCAATCAGTTTGGTATTTTTTAAAACTTGCTTTTTAATTTGCAAAATTTGAGCGGACAGCTCTTTTTGGCTTTGACGCATTGCTTTTAAATAATGCTTGGCTTCGACGGTCAGCTCGGCTGCTTTGCCACTTTGACCCCACACAACCAAATTCGCGTCCAGCTGCAGCTCCCAAAACTTGAGCTCTCCCCAGACATGTCTGTATGAGCGGCCTAGATGTTTGGCTGCCTCTCCAATCGAACCCTGAGATTGCAAACTTTCAAGCAACTCAACCAAAGGATGCCCCAGTTGAGTGCCTGTAGGCTTGTCTGAGTATTTGTACTCTATCGCAATGTATCGCATCGTTTTTGAGTTGGTTAACCATTCGACGAACCGATCAATTGAGCTTGCGCAAGAAGCGTTTGCGCCATAATTCAACCGATATTTGACATGCTAAGGATGTCAGCCTCGCGCCACAATCACCCAAACGCTCTAGAACCAAAGCTCTGACACCCGCATTGAATGAACGCCCACCATGAAAATATTCAGCAACCAGCTTCACCATTTGCACAAGGGTCGACAAGAAATGTTCAGGGGCCGGCTGGTCGATTGTCATGAAGTTCCCCAACGCCTAGAACATGTTTTAAGCGAGCTTGCGCGTCGTCCCGTTGGTGAGGTGCTAGCGCCATCCGTCAGTCTGCCACTCGATGCCGCGCTTCTCAGTGTGCATTCACCAGAGTACTTGGCCTTTCTTTCAACAGCATGGGATGAATGGGTCAGTTTGAGTCCCGACAATGTCACCCGCGATGCACTGCCCTCTGTTTGGCCTTTGCCTGGCAATCAGGCTTTCCGAATGGACAGACCTCCCCTCAATTTTGCAGCCAAGTTAGGGCAATATGCCTTCGATGCAGGTACGCCGCTCATGTCAGGCAGCTGGATGGCGGCGCGAGAAGGTGCTGCTTGCGCCCTCGCCGCAGCTCAGGCAGTGAGCACGGGAGAATCATCCGCCGTGGCTTTAACGCGGCCACCCGGACACCATGCTGGCAGAGCATACATGGGTGGTTACTGCTTCCTGAACAATGCCGCCATTGCGGCGCAACACTTGCGCTCTCAAGGTCTGCAACGGATTGCTGTGATGGACATCGATTACCACCATGGCAATGGTACTCAAGCTATCTTTGATGAACGCTCTGATGTTTATACCGTTTCAATTCACGGTGATCCGCAAACCGAGTACCCCTTCTTTTTAGGGCATGCCGATGAGCGCGGGACGGGTGCTGGCGAGGGGTACAACTTGAACTTCCCCTTGCCCAAAGGTACGGCCTTTGAAACTTGGTATGACATTTTGCAAAAGGCTTTGCAGGTTATCGCTGATTTTTCTCCTCAAGCTTTGGTTGTGCCTCTGGGCTTGGACACATACGAAGGCGATCCCATCAGCGGTTTCAAATTGAAATCAGTGCATTACCTGCAGGTGGGCCGTGCCTTTGCCTCTTTGCGCTTGCCCACGGTGTTCACCCTCGAAGGCGGCTATGCTGTTGCAGACTTTGGCCGCAACACAGTCAATGTCTTGGAAGGGTTTCAGTCGATTTGACTTAGCTATGACCCGAAAAAAAGGCCAGCAAATGCTGGCCTTTTTTTCTCTGACATCTAAGCGTTCAATGCGAATCCACTTGCTTGGCCGCTTCAACAGCATCTCGCGTATCGCCATTTGCACCATTGAAGAACAAGTTCAAAAGTACTGCGCTGATAGAAGCCAGCAAAATACCTGACTCAATCAAGGGGTGCAAGTTATGGGGCATCCATTGTTTGAAATTAGGTGCAATCAATGGAATCATGCCAATGCCAATGGAGATGGCCACAATCATGGCGTTGTAGGAATTGTTCTTGAAATCGACATTGCTCAAGATGCGAATTCCGGTCGCAGCCACCATGCCAAACATCACCAAGCCAGCGCCTCCCAACACCACAGTTGGCAAGGATTCAATCAAGGCCGCCATTTTGGGTAGCAAACCGAGGGCCAACAAAATCAAACCTCCTGCGACACAAACAAATCGGCTCTTCACACCTGTCACGGCAACCAGACCTACGTTTTGTGAAAAGCTGGTGTAGGGAAAGGTATTGAAGATACCGCCCAACAAAGTGCCCAAGCCATCGGTGCGCAAACCTCGCGTCAGTGCAGCCTGGTCAACTTTTTTATCGGTCATCTCGCCAAGCGCCAAGAACATGCCGGTAGATTCAATCATCACCACAATCATGACCAGCGTCATGGTCAAAATCAGCACAGGATCAAACACAGGCGCGCCAAAGTGGAACGGCATCACGACGTCAAACCATGCGGCCTTGCCCACTTTGTCAAAGTTCATCAAGCCCATCGCTGCGGCCACAATGCCACCCACCACAATGCCCAACAAAACGGAAATGTTGGCCACAAAGCCTTTGGCATACTTAGAAATCAACATGATGGTGACCAGCACCAAGCCAGCAATGCCAACGCCCGTTAAATCTGCATACTTGGGGTTGGGCATTTTGGGCAACAAAGCCAGATCTTTGGGAACGGCAGGCAATGTTGAACCTGGCGCGCTTGCGGCGGCCGCAGCTGCATCCAGCCATTGCTTGTGTTCTGGGTTGACGATGCTTGGTGCTGTGGGGCCAACCGGGTTGCCAAAAATCCAATTGATGCCGATGCGCATCAAACTGATCCCAATGACAGCGATGATGGTGCCAGTGACCACGGGTGGAAAGAATTTCAGCATGCGACTGACCACTGGCGCGATGAGGATGGAGATCACGCCTGCACCCATGATGGCCCCAAAGATCAATTGAGCACCCATTTCTCCAGGGTTTGCATTGGCCATGGCCACCATGGGGGCCACGGAGGCAAAGGTCACGCCCATCATGACGGGCAAGCGAATGCCAAACCATTGTGTAGCACCCAGAGACTGAATCAGTGTCACCAATCCGCAGCAAAACAAGTCCGCAGAGATGAGGTACGCCACATCCTGAGGACTGAGCTTGAGGGCACGTCCCACAATCAGCGGCACAGCGACTGCGCCTGCATACATGACCAATACATGCTGCAAACCCAATGCAGCCAGCTTGCCTGTTGGTAGTTTTTCATCCACCGGATGATTGCTCACGTCACTCATGTTTGTCTCCCGCATTGAGGCTTGTCAGATGTGGCAATCGTTTGATTGCCTTTAATTGCACACCGAACTGTATACAGTTTAAAACGTTCAAAGTCTATGGAAAACCCTAGCTTTGACGTAAGGCTTGCCTCTGACACTGAAAACATTCAAGGTTCATAGAAAGAAAAAATATCCCGAATCGCGTGCGAGTCAGGCAGGATGTAAACAATGCCGTAGGTGCCCTTGAAAGTTGGCATCACGACTTTTTGAAAAAAAGCTGCAGTCACATTGATGCAGCCAAAGGAAATTCGGTTGTCTTCACTTGAACTGCTTGCCAAGCGCTCTGCTCGGTGTTCTTTGAGATCACTCGTGATAACCGGGTGCATGGACAGCGACGTTTCATAATCCACCCACAGAATTTGATGGCCCGAAAGGTTTAAATCTAAGCTCGCAACAAAGCGCCCCGCTGGCGTGGTTTTTTCTGCCATTTGAATGCTGGATAACTTGCGTTGACCAATCTCTGGCACCGATTCATCCCCAACCGCTAGGCCAATCAAGGCCGGTGCCGCCCCCTTCAGTTGACCCTTAGCGTCAAATACAAATACTTCTGGATGTGTTTTGTCCAACACCACAAAAGGCAATGACTGATGGTTCTGAGTGATCAAAATTCGCTATACCAAGCGTTTGACTTCTGGCGCAGCAATGACGTTTTTGAATCGATCACCTATTACAACTGTGTCAGTGCGAGTGCTTGAATCGGCAGCAGTAAAAGGAGATGAGAGACATCCCAAAACACACAAAACCAGAGAGTGCCCTTGATGCATCACAGTCTTCAAGAAAGACATCAAGGGCGATCACAAAGGCGCGGAAGCACAAGCCAAAATTGCGCACGAGCACACTGCACAGGCCAAAGAACACATGGCCGAAGCAGCCAAAAAACCTTTGATTGCAACTAAGTAATTGAAACTGTCGTAAGACTGAACTGTCAACTTTTCAAGTTGACAGTCTTTTGCACACTCTCTCTCACGAAATATTTCACAACAGCCTTTGGAGAAACATCATGCTGAACTACGCCATCGCATTTTTCATCATTGCTTTGATCGCCGGGCTTTTTGGCTTCAACCACATCAGCTCAAGTGCCGCCGGTATTGCCGAAATACTTTTTTATGTCTTCATTGCTTTGGCGATCGCCAGCTTCCTGTTGGGACTGATGCGCCGTTCTTGATAGATGCGATGCGTGGATTTATTTAAAACCCACGCGATCCAACATCTGCTGTACTTTGATTTGATTCATACCCACAGCGCTGATGGGCAACACTTCGCTTTTGAAGCTACCACCCGACATGGCTTTCAGGGCAGGATTGTCAAAGCTCACACCTTTCGCAGCAGGCCATTCATTGTTGCCATTTGCAAAATGGTTTTGAGCTGACGTACCGGCCAAATATTCCAGGAATTTAATTGCGTTGTCGGAATTTTTTGAATTTTTAGCAACCGCACCGCCAGCAACGTTCAAATGAGTGCCCCAGCTGCCCTGATTGGGAAACACAACACCCACTTTTTCAGCCATCTCCTTCTCTGCGGTATTGGTGGATCGCAGCAAGCGGGCCATGTAATAAGTGTTGGTGACGGCCACACCGCACTCGCCAGAGGCAACGCCTTTGATCTGATCAGTATCGCCACCAGCTGGATTGCGTGCCATATTGGCCACCAAGCCTTTTAACCATGCCTCTGTTTGTGTGGGCCCCAAATGTTCTGTCATGGCACCAAACAAACTCAGGTTGTAGGGGTGCGAACCAGAACGAATGCAGAGTTTGCCCTTGAACTTTGGATCTGCCAATTTTTCGTAGGTCTCGACATCCGACTTTTTGTACTTCGACTTGTCGTAAACGATGACCCGTGCGCGTGTTGACAACCCAAACCAAGCAATTCCTCCGGTGTCAGTGCGTTTGGCTCTGAGATTGTCGGGAATCGCTTCCTCCAACAACTTCGATTTGATGGGCAAAAACAAGCCATCGACTTCTGCTCGCCACAATCTGGCTGCGTCCACCAACAAAATCACATCGGCTGGTGATGCATTGCCTTCGGCTTTCAGTCGCGTCAGGATGCCGGCATCGTCCGCATCGACACGGTTGATTTTGATGCCGGTGCTTTTGCTGAAATCGCTGTACAAGGCTTCATCGGTTGGGTAATGACGCGCCGAATAAATGTTGATCGAAGCACTGCCCGTTTGTGCCTCTGATGTGAGAAAAGTGCCGCTCAAAACCGCGAAGGCCAGAAGTGCAATCGGGTGGCGAAGACCTTTTTTGAATGATTTATTGCTCATATTGACATTTCAAAATGCTAATTTGAGCAAATTCTACATCAAATAAGAATGATTCTCATTTGCAAAAAAGCTTTTCTTCAATCAAAGGTCACCACATGGTCCACTTCCGCTCGAATGCCAATCCACTCACCTAACTTGTGGTCGTGGTGACTGGGCACATGCGCCAACACAATGTCACCGGACTGCAAACGCAATGTGTACAGAAATTCAGATCCCCTGAATGCTTTTCGAATAATTTCGGCTTTCACCTGTGCTTCGTCGTCGTGGACGATGTCATCTGCGCGAAGCAAGACATCGCATGCACGATCATCCAGACCACCCACTTGAGAAGCGTCAAGGTCGTCTGTCAGCAAGCCCAAAACCGTTGCTACTTCAACCCTTGCACCCACCACCTTGCGGTGACCAGGAATAAAGACCCCATGACCAATGAACTCGGCCACGAAACGTGAGGCCGGACGGTGATACAGGTGATAGGCATCATCCCATTGCGCAAGGCGCCCCTCTTGGATGACACCAATGACATCACCAATGGCAAAGGCCTCCATTTGGTCGTGTGTCACAAACAAAGCAGTGGCTTTGGCCGCTTTCAAGATGCCTCTGATTTCCAATGCCAGTCGCTCTCTCAAGTCCACGTCCAGGTTTGAAAAAGGCTCATCCAATAAAAGCAAATCGGGTTGAGGTGCCAATGCACGCGCAAGTGCAACGCGTTGCTGCTGCCCGCCCGACAATTCATGGGGATAGCGGTCTTGTACATCTGCAAGCCCAACCAACTGGAGCACCTCGCTGATGCGCGATGACTTGAATGCGGAACTTTGTCCGTGAAGACCAAAAGCAATGTTGCCCGCCACCGTGAGATGAGGAAACAAAGCGTAATCCTGAAAGACCATGCCCATGCGGCGATTTTCTGGCGCGGCAGAAAAGCCGAAGCGGCTGACGACGCGATCTGACAATTGAATTTCACCAGCCGCCACTGGCTCAAGTCCGGCAATGGCCCGAAGTAAACTGGTTTTACCGCAGCCAGAGGGACCAATCAAGACGCCAATTTGGCCGGCCTCAAGCTTTAAAGAAACACCTTGAACCGCAGACTTTGGCTGGCCTGCGTAGCGAACATCAACATGTTGAAGGGTCAAATACATGGTCGAATTGTAAGGACAGGCACATCCCTTGGCATTCATGACCTCATGATCATCCTTACAATTCATAAGAAGATGTGCTTGTTCCGACAAGCTTTGCCCTTGACTTTCATTGGATTCTCCGAATGCCCACCCTCCGAATTCGTTCGGTTTTACTCAGCCTGTTGGCGTTGATCATTTGTTTACCCCTGGTGGCATTGGTCAGTTCATGGCTCGAGTGGAATGCCAGTTCTGCGGGCGTCCTGACGGCGATGATCGAGACTGTTTTGCCAGGCTATGCGATCACCAGCCTGTTGCTCTGCCTTGGCGTTGCGGTGGGTGTCACCTTGCTGGGCACCAGCACAGCCGCAGCGGTGACCTTGTTCAAGTTTCCCGGAAAATCTTTTTTTGAATGGGCATTGCTGCTGCCCATGGCCATACCCGCTTATGTGGTTGCCTATGCCTATACGGACTTTTTGCAATACAGCGGACCCTTGCAAAATTTCATTCGCAGCCAAACTGGCCTTGAGGGCCGTGTTTTGCCAGAAGTGAGAAGTTTGGGTGGGGCCATCCTTGTCTTTTCTCTGGCACTGTACCCCTATGTTTACCTGTTAGCGCGAACAGCGCTGAGTGAGCGTGCATCGCAATTGATGGAGGCAGCGCGCATGCTGGGGGCGCCCCTTCAACGTCGAATTTTAGAAGTCGCAATGCCTTTGGCCAGGCCGGCAGTTGCCGCAGGAGTTGCACTGGCTTTGATGGAAACGTTAGCGGACTATGGCGTTGCAAGCTATTTTGGTATTCAAACCTTGACGGCTGGCATTTATAAAGCTTGGTTGGTCATGGACAACCGAATTGCCGCAGCGCAATTGGCCACTTTGTTGCTGGGCACAGTTCTTGGATTGCTACAACTTGAAAAAATGGCGCAGGCCCGAATGCGTTTTTCAAGCTTGCGTTCTAATGCACCCTCATCAGATGCGCAGCCAACTTCTTTAACTGGCCTGTCCGCAATCGGCATGAGCACTTGGTGCGCCCTGCCCCTGTTCTTTGGATTTGTGCTACCAGTGCTGTTGATGCTGAGACCCTTGATGGCCTCTGATCTCGATGTGCCATGGGCTCGATTCATCGATTGGGCGTTGAACAGTCTTCGATTGGGACTCATGACTGCACTGCTCGCCGTGGCCTTGGCCCTGGTGTTGTCGTACAGTTTAAGAACCAAGAAAGACCTCGCCACCAGCATGGCAACAGGATTGATCGGACTGGGATACGCGGTTCCAGGGGCTGTGGTCGTGGTGGGCTTGTTATTGCCCGTCACGTGGCAACAACAACGCTGGCCAGATTCCCAAATTGGTTTCTGGCTCACGGCAACGGTGTTGGGTCTGATTTGGGCCTACATGATTCGATTTTGTGCTGTCGCCTTGCAAACTGTGCAAAGTGGCTACACCCGCATTCCCAAAAGCCTAGATGACTCTTCGCGCATGCTGGGCATCTCTGGGGTCAAACTGCTCACCTATGTGCATGTACCTTTGTTAAAGCGTTCTATCTTTGCTGCCACACTGCTGGTGTTTGTGGATGTGATGAAAGAGCTGCCGGCCACTTTGGTGTTGCGCCCCTTCAACACAGACACACTGGCCGTGATGGCTTATCAATTGGCAAGAGACGAGCGATTGGGCGAAGCCGCATTGCCCAGTTTGGCTTTGGTTTTGGTGGGCTTGTTGCCTGTGATGTATCTCAGCCGTGCCATGAAAAAATCAAGTTCAGCCTCATCAATCTGTTGATGCTGCTGTGACCCCATGACGGTCTTGTCGCCCACGCAATTTGTGCGCAGTGCTGACTGATTGCTCATGTGAGCTCTGATTTGTAGGCTCACCCCCCAAGGGCAAGCGTTCCTGCGCCAAACATTTTGGCCGTGCCCTGGCACCACTTGCCAAATAGTCTTGGAGCAGCGATGCACGAACAGGCGATGAATCCATCTCTCTTACCACTGTCAAATAATGAAAGACAGCGTCCACTAAATCCTCGGGTGTCAACCCATAAGTTTTTCCAGTAGACAGCCAAACATGATCTGAAAAATGCATGAAGGATCGGAACGCAGAAGCAGGCTGTCCAATAGGCGTCAATATCAAGGGCAAGCTAGTTTTGAAGCGTCCCGAATTGGCAATCAAGTCCCAATACTTGGCCATGCGGGTGAAGCGCTCCAAGCTTGACGCATCCAAGTCCTTGGTTTTTCGCACCACATAAGGTGGTTGATCGTCATAGACCATTTCAAAAGGCACGGTGTGCCTTGCAATCGGCGTTCCACGCAAACGCTTCAAAATACCCAATTGAATTTCTTGCGGACCAATGGCCATCAGTCGGTCAAAGCCTTCCGCAAAGCTGTCCAATGTTTCACCAGGCAAACCAAAAATCAAATCGGTGTGAAGGTGTGCATGCGATTCATTGATCAACCATCGCAAATTGGCTTCTGTCTGGATGTTGTCTTGCCGCCTAGAAATCAGTTTTTGAACGGTTTCATTGAAACTTTGAATGCCTACCTCAAATTGCAGCACCCCAGGCGGATACTTCGCAATCAAAGCCTTTAACTTGTCTGGCAAATGGTCTGGGATGACCTCAAAATGCACCAACAAACCTTCTGCACCGGGTTCATTCAATCGATCCAAAAAGAACTGGAGAATTTGAACAGATGCTTCAATTTTCAGATTGAAAGTGCGATCGACAAATTTGAAGTTTCGCGCGCCACGTTCATACAAAATTTTGAGCTCATGCAAGAACGGCGACAGCTCAAAAGCCCACGCCGTTTTGTCTAAAGAGCTGAGACAAAACTCACATTTGAATGGACATCCCCTTGAAGCTTCCACATACAACAAACGGTTGGCCAAATCGGCGTCCGAAAAGTGTTGGTATGGCAAAGCAATTTGATCCATTGGCGGTTGTTCGCCAGGGATCACCTTCATGAGCGGGGGCGGCCCCTGAACCAATTGCAAACAAAGTTTCGGAAAGCTCACATCCCCCCAACCTGTGATCACATGATCAGACATTTTCACAATGTCTTGTTGGTCGGTTTCGTGACTTACTTCGGGACCGCCCAAAACAATTTTCAAGCGGGGACGCTGAAATTTAAGCAGCCGAATCAGTTCGGTAGTCTGCAGCACATTCCAAATGTAAACACCGAAACCAATGACTTGTGTTTGACCTGGTCGCTCCTCGCCCAAGGTGTTCAACAATTGCGACACCATGCCTGGCAATGGCTTCGACAAGGTGAATTCAAGCAATGCTGTTTGATCTGCCAGTGATTGGCTGCCGTGACGTGCCATGTTGGCCATCAGGTAGCGCAGGCCCAAAGACGCGTGGATGTACTTCGCGTTCAGAGTGCAAAGGATGATGGTGGGCTTCGAAGTCACAGAGTCAAGCATGCCTAGATTATCGTGCGCAAAATGAATGCCAAACAAGCTCAGGGTAATCGCGATAGCCATGTTCAAACGAATGACTCAAACTTGATGTTTGATGATCATCTGAAAGTACCTCATGAAATCAGTTCTTAGATGGGTAGGCGTGCCTATTCTGGCGGTGGTCGTTTACTTGTTCACCTGGCCCGTACCCATAAAACCGGTGTCGTGGGTTGCACCCAAGGCCCCAGGTTACGTAGGCCCTCACGCGGTCAACGACAAATTGAACCATCTCAACATGCTCGACTTGAAAGGCGAAGAAGGGCCTGAGCACATCGCAATTGGACCTGATGGCAAGTTGTACACCACCGTCGCAAGTGGAAAAATTTTGCAAATGACACCCGAGGGCAAGGAACAAAAAGAGTTTGCCAACACCGGCGGACGAGTTCTGGGTTTTGATTTTGATGCGCAAGGAAATTTGATTGCGGCAGATGCCATCAAAGGACTTTTGTCCATCAGCCCTCAAGGTGCCATCAAGGTTCTGACCAACCAAGTCAACAAAGATCCAATTAGGTATGCGGACGCCGTGGTGGTCGCCAAAAACGGAAAGATGTATTTCAGCGATGCATCAACTCGCTTCAGCCCTCAAGAATGGGGTGGCACTTTTGAGGCCAGCATTTTGGACATCTTGGAGCAATCTGCAACTGGCCGTATCTTAGAGTACGACCCTAGCAACCAAACAACCCGCGTCTTGGCGCATGGCTTGAGCTTTGCCAACGGTGTGGCATTGAACCAAACTGAAACCAGTCTCTTTGCCAATGAAACAGGCAAATACAGAGTTTGGAAAATAGAGCTCAGCGCTCAAAATCTTGAATTGGGTGATGGCAAAGTACCTGCAGGCGCAAAGATCTTGTTTGAAAATTTGCCAGGTTACCCAGACAATTTGATGCGAGGTATGGATGGCAAAATTTGGCTGGGTTTTGCAAAACCTCGCAACCCCACCATTGATGGCTTTGCCGACAAACCATGGCTGCGGTCTCTGACCTTAAGACTGCCACGATCACTTTGGCCCATCCCAAAAGCTTATGGCCATGTCATGGCGTTTGACGAAGAAGGTCGCGTATTGAAAGACATGCAGGATCCCACCGGAAGCTATCCAGAGTCGACAGGCGTCACCGAAACCAAAGATCGCTTGTATATTCAGAGCTTGCATGCAAAAGGTTTGGGCTGGCTTGCCAAATAAACAGGAGTCACACGATGTTAAAAACATTCACATGGGCATTGCTGGCAGTTGCGTTCAGTGCCAACGCTGCGACGGCCCCTTACGACGAATCAGCCAATGCACCGGCACAGATTCAGACAAGCCTTCAAGAGGCCAAAGTCACCAACAAACCCGTACTGGTGGTCTTTGGTGCCAACTGGTGTGGCGATTGCAAAGTGTTGGACATGTCTTTCAAAACAGGGCCCAGTGCCCCATTGATTCAGCAGCATTTCAAAATGGTCAAAGTCAATGTTGGCAAATTTGACCGCAACCTCGACATTGCAGAAGCCTTTGGTGTGCCGCTCAAAAAAGGAATTCCCGCCATTGCAGTGCTGTCACCTGCCGGCAAAGTGATTTATGCCACGCAATCTGGAGAATTGGCCGATGCGCGCAACATGGGCGACACCGCCATCTTTGATTTTTTAGCCAAGGTGGCAAGCACAAAACCCGCTACACCTTGATTGCTTACACGGGCACAAACAGTCTTACCCGTTCAGGTCCAAGAACACTCGGCCATTTTCAATTTTGACAGGCCACGATTTGACGGGCTCGGATGCAGGTCCACATTGAACGGAGCCGTCGCGCACATCGAACAAGGCCTGGTGGAAGGGGCACTCCACATGATGACCCTCCACAAACCCATCGCACAATTTGGCGTTGCCGTGGCTGCATTCATTGTTGATCGCATACACGCCCTCCTCCAATTTAAAGACAGCGATGTCATGGTTTTGAGGGGTGACAGCAATGCCTGCCCCTTCAAACAAATCGGCCACTGCGGCCACGTCAATCCAGTTGTTCATGGTTAGATGGGGTAGATCACAGAATTGGGAATCATCTCGCTGTCGTACACGCACAGACGTTCAGCGAACTTAAATCCTTCGGGTGTGGACACAATGATGTCAAGATAACGTCCCACGTTGTAGACGGTGCTTTCTTTGTCCAACTTGGTACGAAACACCGCGTAGTTGGCCTCACTGTAAATGCGGCCTTCTTCTACTTTTCGAACGATGGGTGCGCCCACCACGTGTCGCTGATAGTAGGGGTCGTGAAAGATGGTTTCACTGATGCCGTACACCCGATCTTTCAACATCCCCTTGCTGGTCAATGTCAACGTAGCCAAGGGAAATCCGCGCTCATGATTTTCACGCGGTTGCAATTTGTAAACACACTGCTCTGTGAAGAACTCAGGCCATAAATTCCATTGGCCACTGTCGACGGCACTGGCGTAATCGGCATAAAGTTGCTGGATGCCAAACCAAGTTTGCATGTCCACCATGATCAATCCTCCATCACATTTCGCCAGTATTCGTACATCCCTCGGATCAGGGTTTCAGTCACCATGTGATCGGTGTCGCCTACATCTTTACCGCCCAACTCAGCAAGCGCACGGTGCTGAGATTTAGATTCAAAAGCCTGCTGCGAAAATTCAATCACTTCACCATCATCGGCTGACACAAATCCTGCAGGACCAAACAAGTTGGCTTGTCGCAAGCGGCGTTCAGTCATCTCTGGGGTGTCGTCTTCAAAGCCGAAATGTGTCCACACGAAATCAAATGCGCCATGCCCGTCAGGCTGAATGTGGCGCGTAGAAACACTGTTGACCTGCTGCTGAAAAATCACACTGGGAAATAGCGTCATCATGACAGCCGTAGGCCCCTCCCACCAAGGCTCGGGCACGATATCTAAGAAACTGGGGTCGTTGAGTTCCATGCTGGCTTTGAAACTACTGACCTGTGTCACATCTGAAGCCCCACCCGTTGCTTGTCCTGCAGAGCCGCGCGTGGAAATCATGGCGGCATGACGATGCTTGTCGTCCATGCGCAATTCACTTTTATTGTCAGCGCGCCAAAGTCCAAAGGTCACAAACCAAGTGTGCAACAAGCCTGGGTGATAAGGATCTTTGATGTTCTCTTGCATCAATTTCCAGTTACCTGGAATACGCTGGCGGTTGTAGCCCAATATCTTGAGCTGCCGGCCATTGAACAATCGGTCAAAGTACTTCAAGATCACCGGCCCCATGTAGTCTTCCAAAGACTCAACCTGGTGATCAAAAGAAGCAAACACAACGCCACCCCGTAGGGCCACTTTCAACGAAGTTAAGCCATGGTCTTTGGGGTCAAAATCGGCAGGCATGCCGCCATTGACCTTGCCATCTTGCCGCACACCGCGTCTAAAGGGGACCCCTTGTAACTTGCCATCCAAGGCATAGCTCCATTGATGGTAAGGGCATACCAATTCTTTTTGATTGCCATGCCGCTCTCGGCAAAAAGCCATCCCACGGTGTGCGCACACATTTTCGACCACATGAATTTGACCATCTTGCGCGCGGGTCATGATGACAGACCGCTCGCCGATGACGGTTCGTTTGAAATCACCCACATTGGGGATTTCAGCCTCTAGGCCCACATAACTCCAGTGAGCCTTGTAAAAAAACCGCTCAAGCTCTTTGTGATGCGTGGCCTGTTGGGTATAGACGGCAAATGGGATCCGGCTGGTGCCAGGCGTTTCCCAATGTATTGGCTGTTCTTGCATGTGTGCGGGTCTCCACAAGATGGTTGCCGCTCATCATGCCAGCCGCTTTAAATTAGTAAATCGGATTTTAAATATAATGATTATTTGAATATCGAATATCACAAAGATCCATGGAACTGGCCAAACTCGACCTCAATTTGCTCTTGGTATTTCACCATTTGCTCATTTTGAAACGCGTCTCAGCGGTTGCCAATCTGTTGGACATGAGCCAGCCCGCTGTGAGCAGTGCGTTGGGCAGGCTCCGAACCAGTTTGAATGACGAGTTGTTCATCCGCACCCAGGGCGGCATGACCCCAACGCCTTACGCCTTGCAGCTGGCAGAGCCAATTGCCACTGCGCTGAATGGCTTGCAACAAGCTCTGAATGTGCGCGGCGCTTTTGATCCAAAGACCAGCCGCCGAAACTTCACAATTGCCCTGACGGATGTTGGCGAAATGTATTTCTTACCTGTACTGGTCAATGCCTTGGCCAAAGTAGCGCCCGGTGTCACTTTGCAAATTGTGAGCGTGGCGCAATCGGCGCTCAAAGAAGACATGTCAACGGGCCGAATTGATTTGGCCATGGGACTGCTACCGCAACTCCAAGCAGGCTTTTTTCAACAATCCTTGTTCAAGCAAAAATACGTTTGCCTGATGCGCAAAAAGCATCCGTTGGCACAGACGACAAGCATCTCAGTGGCAGCCTTGTTTGCCTCAGAGCATGTTCGCGTTTTGGCGACTGGCACAGGCCATGGCAAAGTAAATGGGGCCATGGACCAACAAAAATATTCGCGACAAGTGAGGCTCACAGTGCCCCACTATGTTGCTTTGGGCGACGTGCTGCAAAATGCCAACTTGATTGCTGTGGTGCCCGAGCGATTTGCACAACGCATTGTCAAACCCTTTGATCTGGTCATGCGCGACTTGCCCATCGAAGTAGAAGACAGTGCCATCCAGCAGTGTTGGCACGGGCGCCTACACCGCGACCCTGGTCACCAATGGTTGCGGCAATTGATGCGCGAACTCTTTGGTGACCGTTCCACAGGTGGCGAGGAGCTTGCGATCTGATGGATCAGAAAGGCAGTCCCACGTAATTTTCTGCCAGAGAACTTTGGGCTGCATCGGATGAGAACAAATAGGCCATCTCAACTTCTTGCAGCTTTTGGTCATATTCGATTGAATCTGGGAATGTGTGCAACAAGGTTGTGAGCCACCATGAAAAGCGCTGCGCTTTCCAAACGCGGGACAGCGCCTTTTCGGAATAGTTGTCCAAACCTGTGCTGTCACCCTTTTGGTAGTGGTCCACAAAGCCATGGTACAAGTAGTAAATGTCAGACCCAGCAGTGTTCAAACCCCGTGCACCAGTGGGTGGCACAATATGGGCCGCATCACCTGCCAAAAACATGTTGCCGTAACGCATAGGTTCAGCCACAAAAGAGCGCAGCGGTGCAATGGACTTTTCGATGGTGGGACCTGTGATCAATTGCGCAGACACTTCTGCGGGCAAACGACGTTTCAACTCCGCCCAAAAAGCCTCATCCGACCAATCTTCAACTGAATCAGTCAGTGGCACTTGGATGTAGTAACGGCTTAAAACTTGTGAGCGCAAAGAGCACAGAGCAAAACCACGCGGGTGCTTGGCGTAAATCAGCTCAGGCGAAACTGGTTTGGTTCGAGACAAGACGCCCAGCCAACCAAAGGGATACACTTTTTCGTATTCTTTGATGACGTCGCTTGGGATGGACTTACGGCTCACACCGTGGAATCCGTCAGCACCAATGATGAAATCGCAATCAACGCGTTTTTCCTCACCGCCCACACTGTAGGTGACGTAAGGCTTGTCGGACTTCACATCGTGCGGTTGAACGTTTTCTGCGCTGTGAATCACGATGCCGTTCATGCGGTCCCGCGCTTCATACAAATCGCGAGTCAACTCCGTTTGACCGTACACCATCACGGAATTGCCACCGCTGTATTTGTGCAAATCAACACGATTCAGTTTGCCGGCATGCGCCAAGAAAAATCCATCGTGAATTTCACCTTCTCGGTCCATGCGCTCACCGCATTGGGCTTCACGCATGAGTTTGGCAAAGCCATTTTCCAGAACACCGGCACGAATGCGACTGAGCACGTAATCCCGTGTTTGGCGCTCCAAAACCACCGTTTCAATGCCTTTGAGATGAAGCAACTGGGAAAGCATCAGGCCAGATGGCCCGCCACCGATGATGCAAACTTGGGTTTTCATTTGTTGTCTCCGTAAAACTTGATCTAAGGCAATTTGCCAAAACAAATCGAAAGATACCTCTTAAGCGACCCGACAGGAATGGCTGAAACTGGCAAAAACTTGTACATTTCGAACATGGAAAAAACACTTGCCCATGTACAGAGCTACAGTCTATTTGGCGAATCGACACATTTGCCAGACGTGTTGCACTGCGAAACCATTGCTGACCGCTCGGAACTGCACGATTGGGAGTTGGCACCCCATCGACATGCACGTTTGCATCAAGTCTTACTGATAGCGAACGGCGGTGGTTGGGCCACCTTGGATGGCAAAACCCATGCGTTACCTACAGGTTCCCTGGTCAATGTGCCACCTGAACATGTCCACTCTTTTCGATTTGAAAAAGACACGCGCGGTTGGGTCACCACCTTGGCCGACGAATTACTGGACGAGCTGCTGGTGGGCGTAGGCACCCTTCGTTCTGAACTTGATCAGGCCTGTGTGCTGTCCGCTGATACCTTCATCACCCAAACTGTTCATCAGATATGGCTTGAGTTCTCCGCGCAAGAAAAAGCCCGCGCGCTGGTGCTGCGAGGACTGAGTGGCGTGTTGTTGGGCTGGGTTGCACGACAGCTTGCCCAGAGCACATTGGCGGACGCCAAATTCAATGACTCGGAATTGGTTCAGCGGTTTAAAGAGTTGATTGAGCTCAACTTCAAATCCCATTGGACTGTGAGCCAGTATGCCAAAGCCTTGTCTATCTCTCCAACCCATTTGAGTCGGCTAACGCGCGCTGCCAATGGGAGCAGCGCACTGCGAATGATTGAAGCGCGACTGATGCGCGAGGCTCGCCGAAATTTGGCTTATACGAACCTCAGCATCTCCAGCATTGCCTACACATTGGGCTTTACAGATCCCGCCTATTTCTCTCGCGTTTTCACACGTGACGCAGGCATTTCACCCAAGGCATTTCGAGCGCAGATTTAATTTGGTAATTCGAAAGAATCTCGTGGAACTCACACATCACTGGTTCAATATGATAATCCGCAACTAATCTAAATAAGATGAATTCAATGAGCCTCCTCCGTCCATCGCGCATTGTCGCCACCCTGATTTTTTTGAATTTATTTGCATCGCAAGCGACCCCAAACTTACCAAGTGGCAAAACTTTCGAGACACGTGAAAAGGACTGGCGCAATGGCGCCATCGTTTATCAAATTCTTATCGATCGGTTTGTACCTTCCGCTCATTTAGAAGCCAAAAAACACCTCTACCCAACACCCAAGGTCCTCAAAGAATGGCATGAACAGCCTCAGCGCGGCATCGAACTTGAAGCGCAAAAACTCAACAGTCAAGAGCTTGAATTTTGGGGAGGCGACATTCAAAGCGCTAGGACCAGACTCGACCATGTCAAGCAACTGGGTGCCACCGCCATTTACTTGAACCCTATTCACTTAGCATGGACCAATCACAAATACGACGCACTGGACTACAAAGCCATTTCGCCAGAATTTGGTAATCGCAAGGACTTCAAAGAATTCGCGAAGCATGCCCATCAGTTAGGTTTGAGAGTGGTGTTAGATGGTGTTTTCAATCACATGGGCCGCAACTCATCACAGTTTAGAGACGCCATGGCCAACCCTGATAGCCCTTGGCGCAATTGGTTTGCAATCGGCGCGCAGTACAAAGGAGGCGCTCGCGTTTGGACAGGCTTTCAAAATTTAACTGAATTGAATTTAGAAAACCCTGCAGTTCGCCAATATTTGTATGAAGCCCCCGACTCCGTGGTTCGCGGTTACCTCCGCGATGGAGCAGACGGTTGGCGTTTGGACACGGCATACGAACTGGGCCTACCCTACATGCGCGCCCTCACAAAAGCAGCACGCAAAGAAAAATATGACGCATTGATCGTTGGCGAAATAGTCAATTACCCCGATCAGTGGCTGACCGCGATGGATGGCGTCATGAACTTCACTTTGCGAGACATGATTTTGAGTCTAGCAAAAGGTGAGATAAGTCCTGTGACAACCGCTCGAATGATCGAACGCATGATCCAAGATGCAGGCATTGAACCCATGTTGAAATCATGGAACCTCATTGACAACCACGACATTCCAAGAATTGCCACGCAATTACCTGAAGTCAAACAACGTCGATGGGTTCAATCTTTGCAATTTACTTTGCCAGGCTCTCCCAATGTGTATTACGGCAGTGAAGTGGGAATGACTGGCGGTGGTGATCCAGAAAATCGAAACCCAATGCGATGGGATTGGGTTCGCACTGACCACCCAGAAATGATTTGGCTCAAAAAACTTATCGACCTGCATCAGCAAAACAGAGCGCTGCGCGTCGGCAACTATCGCCGAATCGAAAGTGAACGACTGTTTGCCTTTGAAAGATACACCGACAAAACGCTTGAGACTCGACTGATTTTGGCCAATCCCAGTAAAACAGATGTTTCTGAGACGATCATGGTTGCAAATGCGGGCTTGATGGACGACACCCCCTTTGTCGACTTGATGGGCGCAGACATACAAAAACACATCACCACCATGGGGCCAGGCCTCATGCGCATTACTGTCCCTGCTCAAACAGTGATGGTCCTGAAGCCTGTTGAGCGGGATTTAGGTGGGTACAGCAGATACAAACGATATCCATGAAGCATGCTCTTTATGAGGATCTATCAAACACACTTGACCAAGTGCTAAAGTTCAAACCTAGTGCAAACCTTTTAGACATACATGACCCTACCCAACTGCCCTCAGTGCCAATCAGAATTCACTTATGAAGAGGGCGAAAATTTCATCTGTCCAGAATGTGCGCACGAATGGCCTCAACATGTTCAAGCGGAAGTTGAAACCAGCAAGGTTTTCAAAGATGCCTCCGGCAATGTCTTGCAAGACGGCGACACCGTGACCTTGATCAAAGACCTCAAGCTCAAAGGCTCTTCCAGTGTGATCAAAGTGGGCACCAAAGTGAAAAACATTCGTTTGATCGATGGCGACCACGACATCGATTGCAAAATTGAAGGTTTTGGTGCCATGCAACTCAAAACGGAATTTGTTCGCAAAGCCTGATTCCTTCACAAAACTGAATCCTATTTTTACGCCGCCATGAAAAAAATCATTTTCTGCTTGACCTTGACGCTTGCAACTTTGTTAACCGGCTGTGGGGGTGGCAGTGACAACACACCTTCAGGCCCCACACTCTTACAAACCACAGACACTTTAGTAGGTACCGGCGCAAGCGCTGTTGCAGGCAATACCCTCACAGTCAACTACACCGGCTGGCTTTACGATGCAACAGCCGCACAAAATCACGGCAAACAGTTTGACTCTTCCGTTGGCCGTGCCCCCTTTAGCTTCAAACTCGGGACAGGCCAAGTCATTGCGGGTTGGGACCAAGGCATGGTGGGCATGAAGGTGGGCGGAAAACGGACTCTGATCATCCCCAGCGCCCTGGGGTATGGCAGTTCTGGCGCTGGTGGCGGCCTGATTCCGCCCAATGCGGCCTTGGTGTTCGATGTGGAGCTGATTGCCATCCAATAAAACCACGTCGCAACCCAGGCGCAAGCCATATTTCACTTTGCGAAATTTGGCTTGAATTTTTCGACTTTCTCTCAGATCAGCACAGTGTCAGACTTCTCTTTTAGGATCTAATACTGGCTTTCGAGATTTACTGTTGCACAACAAAAACGAGGACACAATGTCTAATCAAATATCCAAAATCATCTACACCCTGACCGATGAAGCCCCATTGCTGGCCACATCGGCATTTCTGCCTGTTGTTCGCACGTTTGCGGCACCGGCTGGGATTGAAGTTGAAGCCAGCGACATTTCGCTTGCAGGACGCATCTTGGGTGAGTTCTCTGACATGCTCCCAGAAGAGCAGCGCATCCCCAACAACTTGGCCATTTTGGGCAAATTAACCCTCCGCCCCGAAGCCAACATCATCAAGCTGCCCAACATCAGCGCGTCGGTTGGCCAATTGAACAGTGCCATCAAAGAATTGCAGTCCAAAGGCTATGCCCTGCCCGACTACCCAGACAATCCTAAAAACGAGCAAGAAAAAGAAATCAAAGCCCGTTACTCCAAGTGCACTGGCTCTGCAGTCAACCCTGTCTTGCGTGAAGGCAACTCAGATCGCCGTGCACCACGCGCTGTGAAAGAATTTGCGCGCAAAAACCCACACAGCATGGCCGAGTGGAGCCAAGCATCCCGCTCACACGTGTCGCACATGCATCATGGCGACTTCTACCATGGCGAAAAATCCATGACTGTTGAGCGTGCACGTGACGTGAAAATGGAACTCATCACCAAGAGTGGCAAGACCATTGTGCTGAAACCAAAGGTCTCCCTGGTCGACCGCGAAGTGATTGACAGCATGTTCATGAGCAAGAAAGCTTTGGAAGCTTTCTACGAGCGAGAAATTGAAGACGCGCACAAAACTGGCGTGATGTTCTCCTTGCACGTTAAAGCCACCATGATGAAGGTCTCACACCCCATCGTGTTTGGTCACTGCGTCAAGATCTTCTACAAAGATGCCTTCAAAAAGCACAAAGAGCTGTTTGACAGCCTTGGCGTCAACGTCAACAACGGCATGGTCGACCTGTACAACAAAATTGCGACCTTGCCCGATTCCAAGCGTGAAGAAATCATGCGCGATCTGCACGCCTGTCATGAGCACCGCCCTGGCTTGGCCATGGTTGACTCTGCCAAAGGCATTACCAACTTCCATTCCCCCAATGATGTGATTGTGGACGCTTCAATGCCCGCCATGATTCGCAACGGCGGAAAAATGTGGGACGCTGCCGGCCGATTGCAAGACGTGAAGGCCGTGATGCCTGAGTCCACCTTCGCTCGCATTTACCAAGAGATGATCAATTTCTGCAAATGGCATGGCGCGTTTGACCCCAAAACCATGGGCACTGTTCCCAACGTGGGCTTGATGGCCCAACAAGCCGAAGAATACGGTTCACACGACAAGACTTTCGAAATCAGCGAAGACGGCGTCGCCAACATCACAGACTTGGAAACAGGTGAAGTGTTGCTCAGCCAAAACGTCGAAGCGGGTGACATCTGGCGCATGTGCGAAGTTAAAGACGCACCCATCCGTGACTGGGTGAAGTTGGCCGTCAACCGTGCGCGCAATTCAGGCATGCCCGTGGTGTTCTGGTTGGATGCATACCGTCCGCACGAAGCCCAATTGATCCGCAAAGTGAAGATGTATCTGCACGAGCATGACATCAACGGTTTGGACATTCAAATCATGAGCCAAGTGCGCGCCATGCGTTACACACTTGAGCGTGTTGTTCGCGGCCTGGACACCATCAGTGCCACCGGCAACATTTTGCGCGACTACCTGACCGACTTGTTCCCCATCATGGAATTAGGCACCAGTGCCAAAATGCTGTCCATCGTGCCCTTGATGGCAGGCGGTGGCATGTACGAAACAGGCGCCGGTGGCTCTGCCCCCAAACATGTGCAGCAACTGGTGGAAGAGAATCACTTGCGCTGGGATTCTTTGGGCGAGTTCTTGGCTTTGGCTGTTTCGTTTGAAGACTTGGGCATCAAAACCAACAATGACAAAGCCAAACTTTTGGCCAAAACTTTGGATGCGGCCACAGGCACTTTGTTGGCAAACAACAAGAACCCATCGCCCAAAACAGGCGAATTGGACAACCGTGGCAGTCAGTTCTACTTGGCCATGTACTGGGCTCAAGAACTTGCAGCGCAAACTGATGACAAGGAATTGCAAGCCAAGTTTGCACCGATTGCAAAAGCTCTGACAGAAAACGAAAAGAAAATCGTTGAAGAGTTGAAAGCGGTTCAGGGCAAGCCTGTCGACATTGGTGGCTACTTCAAGCCCTCTGTTGAGTTGCTGGAGAAGGTCATGTGCCCAAGCCCAACATTCAACGCCATCATTCAATCCGCCAAAGCTTGATTGCAGCTCACAAAAACCAACACTCGAACCTCGTTCAGTGTTGGTTGAGTTCAAAAAAAGCCGCAGATGCGGCTTTTTTTAATGGCACTGACAGGTTTATTCGAAGAGATCGGTTTGATTCAGATTCGAATCCTTGGCTTTCAGG